>JAFZIX010000103.1 GCA_017554135.1 Bacteroidales bacterium
GTCAAGCGCAAAGACCTCACCGGTTCGGTGGCATCCGTCCGCGGCGAAGACATCGAGGCCAAGAAGACCACGACCCTCTCCACCGCTCTCCAGGGCGCCCTTTCCGGCGTGATGGTCACCCGTGACAACTCCGCTCCGGGCGCATCTGCAGGTTCCATACGCGTCCGCGGTATCACCACCATCGGCACTTCCGATCCTCTTTATATAGTGGACGGCGTGCAGGTGAGTAGCATGGACTACGTGAATCCTTCCGACGTGCAGAGCATCTCCGTCCTGAAGGATGCTGCGGCCGCCTCCATCTACGGATCCAAGGCTGCTGCGGGCGTCATCCTCATCACCACCAAGCGCGGCGACAAGTCCGACCTTAGTCTCACCTACACCGGTGAGTTCGGCCTCGAGATTCCTACGGCCGAGCCCGACATGGTGGGTGTCACCCGCTTCCTGGAGATGTCCAATGAACTTCTCTATAACGATAACAGGACCGCCGGCTTCTTCCAGCTCTACTCTGCCGACCAGATCAAGAACTGGGTGAAGTACAATGAAACCGACCCCAACCACTATCCCATCACGGACTGGAGGGGCCTCATGATGAAGGATTATGCACCCCGCACCACCCATCAGGTTTCGGTTTCCGGCGGCAACGAACTCGTGCGTACCAAGGTCTCCCTCTCCTACGACCAAGTGGAAGGCCTTTATGACGGCCGCGGATTCCAGCGCTATATGCTCCGCACCAACAACGACTTCACCATCATCAAGAACAAACTGAACGCTTCCCTCGACATCAACATCCGTCGCGGAAAGAGCCGCAGCACCGTCTACGGCCCCTTCAGCGATATGCGCAAGACCCCTGCAGTCTATGCTGCGGTATGGGATGACGGGCGCATCGCGGAAGGCAAGTCCGGCGCCAACCCCTACGGACTGCTGCTCAACGGCGGCCGCTCCACTTCATGGAGCACCCAGATTGGCGGTAAAGGCACCATCGAATACAAGCCCGTCAAGGATCTCAGCATCCAGGGTGTCATCTCGCCTTTCATCAACTACACCAAGACCAAGCAGTTCAAGAAGGCGGCCTACTACACCCTGATGGACAATCCCGATGCATTCGGCGGCTGGCTCGAGGGCGGCGGCACCACCTATGCCACCAACAAACTCAGCGAGACCCGCAACGACAACTACAATGTCACCACCCAGGTGCTCGTGAACTACCATCACACCTTCGCCGAGAAGCACAACTTCAGCGCGATGGGCGGTTTCGAGAACTACGTGATGAAGAGCGAGTCCCTCACCGCGGCCCGCGACCAGTACGAGCTCACCCAGTATCCTTACCTCAACATCGGTCCCGAGGATTTCATGGAGAACTCCGGCAGCGGCAGCGAATACACTTCCAACTCCTTCTTCGGTCGCGTGATGTACGACTACGACGGCCGTTACCTCGTGCAGGCCAATGTCCGCCGAGACGCATCTTCCCGCTTTGCGAGGGATTACCGCTGGGGCACCTTCCCCTCCGTTTCCGCAGGCTGGGTGATCAGCGAAGAAGATTTCATGCAGGGGCTCAAGCCCGTCCTCTCCTTCCTCAAACTCCGCGGAAGCTGGGGTATGCTGGGTAACGAGCGCATCGGCAGCAACTACTTCCCCTACCTCGCCCTCATCAACTTTGGCGACGCCCTCTTCTATAAGGATGGCGAGGTCTCTTCCTCCAAGACCGCTTCCCAGCGTGCTCTTGCGGTGGAAGATATCACCTGGGAAACCACCACCTCCCTGGACTTCGGCTTCGACGCCACCCTGCTCGACAGCCGCCTGTCCGTAGGATTCGACTGGTACACCAAGAAGACCGACGGCATGCTCCTCTCTATCGAAATCCCCTGGGCCATGGGTTACAACAACCCCAGTACCAATGCCGGTAAGATGAGCACCCGCGGATGGGATCTGGAACTCGGCTGGCACGACCGCAAGGGCGACTTCGTCTACAGCGTAAGCGCCAACGTGTCCGACTTCCTCTCAAGGATCGACTACCTCAACGACGCCGACATCATCGGCAGCAGTACCATCCAGCGCGCCGGTGAATACTACAACGCTTACTACGGATATGTGAGCGAGGGCCTCTTCCTCACCCAGGAAGATGTAGACAACTCTGCCAAGCTCAATAATTCTGTGGCGGTCGGTGATATCAAGTATAAGGATATCTCCGGTCCCGACGGAGTTCCGGACGGAAAGATTTCCCCCGAATACGACCGCGTGGTGCTGGGCAACCAGTTCCCCCGCTTCCAGTTCGGCGGAAATGTGAACATGGCCTGGAAGAACCTCGACTTCTCGATGGCTTTCCAGGGTATTGGCAAGAAGAACTCCTACATGGGCTCCGCAATGGTGCAGCCCCTGCGCGACAACTATGGCAACATCCCCGCCATCATCGACGGCAAGTACTGGAGCGCCTTCAACACCGACGAAGAGAATGCCAAGGCCATCTACCCCCGCCTTACCAAGGTCGGTATCTCCAACAACTACGCTATTTCCGACTACTGGATGTTCAACGGCGCATATTTCCGTCTGAAGAACATTACTGTCGGATACACGCTTCCTTCCAAGTGGACCTCGGTCGCCGGCATGAAGAAAGTGCGCGTCTATGCAAGCGCCTCCGACCTCTTCTCCATCAGCAACTATCCTAAAGGATGGGATCCGGAAATGGGCTACACCTCATATCCTATTACGACCTCCGTCCTCGCAGGTGTTACCGTCAAATTCTAAAAGCGCGACATCATGAAAAAGTTTATTATCATACTTTCCGCCGCCCTCGCCCTCGCATCCTGCGTTTCCATGGATATGACTCCGCTCAGCCAGGGCAATAGCGACTCCTGGTACACCACCGAGACAGAGCTCAACATGGCGGTCAATGAATTCTACGTGCTGGGCTACTGGGATTACCTGATTCCCCAGGAACAGTGGTCCGATAACTTCACATATCGCAATACCAACCGCAACGCCATCCTCGAAGGAACAGTCAACGGACAGACCTGGGATTCCTACACCATCTGGGTGCAGGCATACAAACTCATCGCCCGTGCGAATTCTCTGCTGGACAAGATCGACCGCGCCCGTGAGAAGGGTATGGCCGAAGACCTTGTGAAGCGCTTCGAGGCCGAGGCATATTTCGCCCGTGCCTGCAAGTACGGCGACCTGCTGACCTTCTTCGGCGATGTTCCTTACATCGATACCTACCAGACCATCCAGGAAGCCATGAATAACGGTCGCACTCCTAAGGCCACCGTCATCGAGAAGATGTACGCCGATTTCGACAATGCAATCGCTTATCTTCCTGCCGACTGGGGCGCAAATGCAGTGCACGCCACGAAAGGTGCCGCATATGCGATGAAGGCTCGTTACGCTCTCTACATGGGCGACTGGGCCGTTGCCGCAGAGGCCGCCGAGAATTGTGTGAAACTCAAGAACTACGCCCTCGAGGCCGACTATGCCGACATCTTCTGGCAGAGCACCGGCTTGATCAAGGAGAAGATATTCGCGATTCCTCGCTCCATAGAAAACAGCGTCGTGCTGGATCAGTGGTACGTGAACAACTCCCTGCCGCGCAACGCGGGCGGATACGCTGCCTACACTCCTTCCTGGGACCTGCTCGCAGCATACCTCTGCACCGACGGCAAGCCCATCGACGAATCTCCTCTCTTCGACAGCCTGAACCCCTTCAAGAACAGGGATCCCCGCTGCACCAAGACTATCGTCGAGTTCAACACCCAGCACTGCGGATTCGATTTCGACCCTTCACCCGCGACCACCCAGGTGTATAACTACAGCACCGGCGCCAAGCAGTCCAACCAGGATAGCCGCGCAGTGAACCAGTACGCCAGTTATAACGGCCTCCTTCTCAAAAAAGGTGTCGACGCCAGCTGGACCGAGAACGGCAAGCAGGTGCAGACCGACTACATCATGATGCGCTATGCCGACGTGCTGCTTATGTACGCCGAGGCCAAGATCGAGTTGAACCAGATCGACGCCAGCGTGCTCGACGCCATCAACCAGGTGCGTGCCCGCGCCTACGGTGTCAGCGCATCCTCGGTTGCTCTCTATCCGGCAGTAACCTCTACCGACCAGGCAACGCTTCGCCAGACCGTGCGTCTGGAGCGCCGCGTGGAACTCGCCTTCGAAGGCCTGCGCTACCGCGACCTCATCCGCTGGCGTCTTGCCGAAAAGGCCCTGAACAAGTACAACTACATCAACCTCGCTCCCACCGACTGCCTCGACAAGGTGGTGAACAAGGGCTTCTGGTTCTGGGGGATGACTCCCCAGATCGACGAGGACGGCATGGCGGATTTCGCTCCGCTGAAGGCTGCCGGACTGTGCGAAGAAGGTGCCAAGCGCAACTTCCCTGCACGCCAGTATCTCATGCCCATCCCTACCCACGACATCGAACTGTCGAATAATAATCTGACCAACAATGAAGGCTATTGATACCATGAAAACAATATCCAAAATAGCATTTGCCGCTCTTGCCCTGCTCGCCGCAGCAGCCTGCAACAAGCACGAAATCGACAACAAGAAGTCGAACTACAATGCCACGATGGAGATCTCGGCATCCAAGGACGTCGTGATCCTCAATGAGGCGGCTCCCAACGAAGTTGCCCTCACCGTCACCTGGACTCCGGCCTATGATTACGGCAGCGACTTCATAATGACCTACCAGTATTCCGTCGAGGTGCCCACTTCCAAGGCATCTGCCATCAGTGAGTACGAAGATGACGGAGTCTTTACCCGCAGTTACACCAACAAGCAGTTGCAGGATATGCTGATCGGCCACTTCGGCCAACTCACCAGCACCAAGGCCCAACTCAAGTTCGGCGTTACCGCCACCTACACCGGCCCCAGGATTGTAATCCCCGACATGTCCTCAATCACCGTTACCGTCAAGACCTACGGCCCGAAGCAGTTCGCTGCCGACAAGGTCTATATGGCCGGCACCGCGGTGGGTGCGAATCCCGTCGAACTCAGCCCCAGCGCCAACAACTCCGCGCTGTATGTCTATACCGGCAATCTCACTGCAGGCAAACTCAACTTCCCCGTTGAGTATGGCGACGAGAACAATGTGATAATTCCTGCATCCGGCAAGGATGAGGCCGTTACCGGCGAGGCCCAGGCGGCTATTGCAGATGAAGGCACCAAGACCGCGTCCTGGGTTATCCCCACCTCCGAGAGCTACCGCGTGACGCTAAATTTTACCACGCAGTCTGTGACGGTGATTCCTACGTCGCAGATCTTTGAGGTAGATTCGCTCTTCCTCGCGGGTACCGCTCTCGACAAGGAAACCAAGATTGAAGCCACTCTGGAGAATCCTTCAGTGTATGCCTTCCACGGCGAACTCAAGGCCGGAAGTCTTTATCTGCCCGTTAGTTTCAACGAGGCGAAGACACTCTCCATCGTTCCTGCAGGCGACTCGCACGATATCGTCGACGGCACCGCCGTGGCATTCGGCCAGGCCCTCACCACCCAGACGGGTGCCAAGTACTGGACTATCCCCGCGGATGGCGTCTACCGCATCGTGGTGGATACCGATGCCAAGACCATCAAGATCTACTCACCCGCAACCGATCCCAAGAACAAGGAGGTCATCTTCAACAACACCGTGGACAAGATCAATCCTTACACTATGGAGGTTACTGAACTGTGGATGTGGGGTGGATTCAACGCTGCGGACAAGGATTCCGACCTCAAGGCCGGCTTCCAGCGCAAATACACCCTCAAGCAGAGCCTTGCCAATCCTTATGTATTCGTTTACCTCGGAGATGCCCTGCCCAGGAAGAGCGGAAACTACAACTCCAAGAACTCCGTCACCGGAGCGACTTCCGGAGCTGCCTGGCTCACCTTCCTCGTGACCAGTCTGGAGAACAATGTTTACGCCTTCGGCTCCACCGCGGATGCCAAGCGTAACGACCACACCGGCACCGTTGAACCCGCCCTCGGCGAGACCGTCGACGGAATCGGCAGCCAGGGAGATCACCGTTATTCATATTTCGTGATTCCCGAAGGTGCGAACTGCGTGATCGTTGATATTTCCGATGTGTCCTCAGCCAACAATATGGCTTCCAATACTGCAGTCAATGCGAAAGTTACATTCTATAAAAGATAATCTTTGAATATGAAAAAGAATTACACGGCTCCGTGCACTGAGTCTGTAATAGTGCAACCTGGCGGAATGATCTGCCAGAGCGTAGAACTCAATGGAGCTCTATGGAATGAAAGTATAACCACAGTCGACGTAAGCGGCACAGATTTCTAGGATTATGAAAAAGTATTTATTTTCCTTAGTAGCGCTGCTTGCCGTTGCAGCAGCCTGCACCAAAGAAGAAACCGTTGTTAACGAGGTTTCCAATGACGCCCCTGTGTTCAAAGCCTATGTAGGTGAGACCAAAGCGCTTCTCGAAGGCAACAAGGTCAAATGGGAAGCCACCGATCACATTTCCGTATGGAACGGCACCCAGACTGCGGATTATTCTACTACCAGCACCGGCGATTCCGCCGATTTCACTACCAGCGACGAATTCGGTTCCGCCGGGTCTTATGTTGCTATCTATCCTTATGACGGCAGCGCAGTGTTCAGCGCCGGAAGCGTGACCACCACACTTCCTGCCGCCCAGACTGCTACTGACGCCGGATTTGATCCTGCGGCTCACATCGCAGTTGCAAGCTCGACCACCACTTCACTGTCTTTCCATAATGCCGTCGCTTACGTGAAGTTCACCGTTCCCGCCGGAATGGATGACCTTACCAGCGTGAGTTTCAAGGGCAACAACAGCGAGAAAGTGGCAGGCGCCTGCTCGGTCAATACCAGCACTTATGCCCTGACTGCCACCGGTAGCGAAACCGCAACCCTGAGCGGAACGTTCACCGAGGGCTCCACCTACTACCTCGCAGTCGCTCCCCAGGACTATAGCGCGGGCTACACCGTGACCATCACCCGCACCAGCGGCACTTACGAGATGGTTTCCAAGGCCACCAGCATCACTTTCGAACGCTCCGCCGCCCGCGACCTCGGAAATCTTTGGGATGGCAGCATCGTGCTTGAGGGAACGGCCGTAGCATCTGCTACTCCGATGACCGTAGTTGCCGGGACCAGCGGCAAGATTCAATTCCATCAGGTCTACAGTTTCCGCGGTGATTTGACTGCCGGCAAACTGAATGTCCGTAAATCTTATAGCAGCACTGCTTTCCAGAGTGATATCACTATTCCCGCTGACGGTAATTATCATGTGATGTACAACATGACTACCGGACGTTTCAAGGTTTATACTCAGGAAATGTATGTTGACTTCCTGCGCGGAGATGCAAACGGCGCCTCGGTTGCACCTTGGAAAATGCTCAGGAATACCAGTCCCGATACTGTCGACGATACCGCTCCTAACTATACTCTCATTGATTATGATGGGAACTTGACAGGGGCCAGGTGCGATGTGTCCGCTTTCCCGGCAGGCAGTGGTGATTACAAGTACAATGGCACTAACGGCAATGATAAGAGCATGCCTTCATATTATGCCGATGATGAGGAATGGACTAAGGGTGTACTCTATGACGGGCTTCAGATTTTCAAGGGAACCGGATCCGGAGATTCAGAAGAACTGTCGGTTGTGATTACCGGCCTCAACTCCTCTGCCAAATATGATTTCCGTCTGGTGTCTGCGAGGTTCAATGCCAGTCCTGCGGCCCGTAAAACCAGGTTTACCATAGTCGGTTTAACAACCTATGGCCCTCAGGAGGTGTATCAAGGATGGAAGCCTGCCAATATCGCCGCAATGAGTACTTATGACTTGATGTCTATTCATAAGCTCGATTTTGATGGTATTTCTCCTGATGGAGAAGGAACGGTTACTATCAAAATGAAAGGTATAGACACCGGAACCCGTGCAGATGCACATCTTAATGGTTTGAGAATCGCGAAGGTTCTTTAATCAAAAATAATGTATCTTTAAAAGGTCTTAAGTGTTTCCGGTCTCCAAATAACCGGGGGACCGGGAACACTTAGAAAAAAAAGAGTATGAGAAAAGCATTTAGAATAGCCGCAATCGCAGCCGGAGCCATATTGATGGCGGCCTGCGGGGGGAAAGAGAATGGCGGAAGCGCTGAAACCCCTACGACCAATACCACCGTGACCATCGCTCCGGACCGCACCACCCTGTATCGCAATCCCTTCAGCGGCTGGGTAATCTATTCCGGCCTCGGCGACGGCCTGTCAGACAACTTCTGGCAGGAATACGACAACATGGATTCATCCGTGGGCAAGGTGCGTGTGAGCGACTATGCCAATGCCCTTCTCATACGCTCCTATTGGTCCCAGGCCGAGCCCGAAGAAGGACTCTACTTCTGGGATGAGGCCTGCAATACCAAGCCTGCGCAGCGTTTCCGCATGTTGCGCGATGGTGCCCGCCAAAGGGGACTCAAGCTCATCTTCCAACTCCGTGCCGACAGCCGGGACCTGCACGTGAACGCATGCCCCGACTATGTGCGCGCCAAGGGAGCGAAGGGCTTCGAGTCCACCACCGGCTCCACCAAAGTCTGGACTCCTTACCCAGACGATCCCATCTTCCAGCAACTCTACGAGAAGTTCCTCCGCGCATTCGCGAGGGAATTCAACAACCCTGACGAGGTGGACTGGATGGGTTCCTGGGGCATAGGCAAGTGGGGAGAGTATCACACTTGCATCTATTCCACGGGTAACGAGAGCCCCCGCGAACCGGTATTCGACTTCTTCACGGACCTATTCCTCGAGATATTCGACAAGGTGCCCGTATGTATCAATTTTCACAAGTCCATCGGCACCGGCAGCGGGGACAAGACCGACCCCGACAGTCAGCGCCTGGTGCAGAAGGGCATCGACAAGGGCCTCTGCCTCACCAGCGGTGCTTTCGGCATGCACGCCTACTACGGGACCTGGGAGAAGAACTTCATCCACACCCAGCGCTGGAAGGTTCCTATCCATGCTGAAGGAGGATGGGTAAGGGCCTCCCACAGCCTGGCCGCCATCCAGAATGACGGCTACAGCGATTGGGGCGAGGTACGCCGCGGCGAGTTCGAGGATTCCCGCGATGCATGCGCGAACACCATGGACTTCCGCTACAACTCCAATGTGGCGATGAGTGAGACCTGGTCCTGGTTCAACGATGCCTACGATCTGGTTCAGGAGGCGATTCAGACCCAGTTCTACCGCCTCTACCCGGACCGCATCTCCATCCCGGAGAAGGCGGCCAAGGGAGCGGAAATCTCTATCACCCACCGTTGGAACAACCTGGGCTGGGCATATTGCCCCACCAATATCAAGCCTTTCAAGGATAGGTTCAAGGTCGTCTTTGCACTGCTGAACCCCGCCACGGGCAAGCCTGTGCACATGTACACCTGCGACGACGTGAAACCTTGCGACTGGACTCACGGCACCCCCGTATCCTACACCAATAAGTTCAAACTCGACAACGTAGAATCCGGCACCTACACCTGGGGCGTCGGTATCGTGGACCGTTCAAAGACCGGAGCCGTCATCGGCATCCAGATTGCCGCCAAGAGCGGAAAGACCGCCGACGGCTGGCTCAAACTTGCAGACGTTACAATAGAATGAAAAGAATACTACTGCTAGCCACCCTCGTCCTCACCCTTTCGCCCGCCCGCGCGCAGGTGACCATCACCGCCGAACACAAGGCCCGCGCCGCGGAATTGGTGAGCCGCATGACACTGGAAGAAAAGTGCCTCTACATCGCAGGCGCCAGATCCTTCTACACCCACGCGATTCCGCGTCTCGGAATTCCCGAGATACGCATGGCGGACGGCCCCCAGGGAGTCCGGAACAACACCGTGAGCACCCACTACCCGTGCGGCATCCTCACTGCATCCACCTGGAACAGGGAGCTGGCGCACAGGCTCGGCAACGGTCTTGCCGATGATTCCCGCGCCCGCGGCGTCAGCATCCTCCTCGGCCCCGGAGTCAACATCTACCGGGCGCCGATGTGCGGCCGCAACTTCGAGTATTTCGGCGAGGATCCATATCTTGCCGGAGAAACTGCCGTGCAGTATATTCTGGGCGTGCAGGAGAAAGGCGTGATGGCCACCGTGAAGCACTTCGCGGCGAACAATCAGGAGCGAGCCCGCCACACCATGAGTTCCGATGTGGATGAACGCACCCTGCAGGAAATATATTTCCCCGCTTTCCGCAAAGCCGTTAAAGAAGCCGGAGTAGGTGCCGTGATGGACAGTTACAATTTGGTGAACAGCGTCCACAGCACCGAGAATGCCTGGATGAACATAGAGGTCCTGCGTAACCAGTGGGGTTTCGAGGGCATAGTGATGAGCGACTGGACAAGCGTTTACAGCACCCTCGGCGCAGCCAACGGCGGACTCGATATGGAATGCCCTAAAGGAGTATATTTCACCCCCGCCAAGCTTATCCCCCTCATAGAAAACGGAGTCCTGGACGAAAAGGTGATCGATGAAAAAGTGCAGCACATACTGCAGACCTTCATCGCTTTCGGTTTCTTTGACACTCCCCGCAAAGATACCAGCATCCCGGAGAATAATCCCGCAACGGCTGCAATCGCTCTGAATATTGCGAGGGAAGGAATAGTGATGCTGAAAAACGAGCAGGCTCTGCCCCTGGCCAAAAAGGCGAAAGTGCTGGTAATCGGCCCCAATGCCGGAAAGGTGCCTTCGGGTGGCGGCAGCGGTTCGGTCACACCTTTCTACACCGTTTCGGTTGCAGAAGGCCTTGCCAAGCAACTCAAGAACGTGGAGTATCTATCCGATAACGACATCTTTCGTTCTATCCTGCCCGAGGTGCATAACGGCGCCGAGGCCGGATTCCTGGCAAGCTACTATATGGGCGAGAAACTCGATGGCGAACTTGTGCGCAAGGTCATGGAGTCGGATCCCAGCCATCGCTGGCGCTTCGGATCCCCATTCAAACCCCTACCCGATGATGGCTTCTCGGTCCGTTGGGTCGGCAGTTGGCAGGCCCCCAGGGACGGCCTGCTTCGCTTCGTGATGTCCGGCGACGACGGCTACCGTCTTTTCGTTAACGGCAAATCCCTCGGCGGAGACTGGGGCAATCACGCCCTCTCGTTCCGTACAACTTTCCTTAAAGTCGAAGCGGGAAAGGAATATGAATTCCGATTCGAATTCTACGAGCATGCCGGCGAGGCTACCGTAGGCTTTGAGGCCGGAATGCTGGATGAAGAACTGCTCTCCCGCAAACTTGCTGTCTGCACCGACGTGGTGTACTGCTGCGGCTTCGACAGCAATATAGAAGGGGAAGGTTTCGACCGTCCGTTCAAGCTTCCCGCAGATCAGCTTGATATGATGCAAAGGCTTGCGAGCAAGAAACTTACAGTTGTGATTAATGCTGGCGGAGCGGTCGATTTCAGCGGCTGGAGCGAGCAGGCGAAAGCCATCCTGATGGCCTGGTATCCCGGGCAGGAGGGAGGTACGGCCGTGGCCGAGATTCTCAGCGGAAAAATATCTCCTTCAGGCAAACTCCCTGTCAGCATGGAAGTGAAGCCCGAGGAAAATCCCAGCTATGCCACATATTTCGATGCGGGCAGCAAACAGTCCCGCACAAGCTATTCCGAAGGCATCTTTACGGGCTACCGCGGATATGACAGAACCGGCGTGAAGCCCCTCTATCCCTTCGGTTATGGCCTCTCCTACACCACGTTCTCCTATTCCGGGATGAAGGTGGAGAAGAAGGCCGACGGCAGCGTGGAGGTGAGCTTCGACGTGACCAATACCGGAAAGCGCGATGCCTCCGAGACCGCACAGGTTTATGTGCGCGACGTGCAGTCTTCGGTGCTCAGGCCCCTCAAGGAACTTAAGGGCTACGACAAGCACTTCATACCCAAGGGCAAGACAGTCCGCTACAGCGTGACCCTGGGCGAGGACGCCTTCTCGTTCTACGACATCAAATCCAAGGGATTCGTTGTGGAACCCGGTGATTTTGAGATACTTGCAGGCCCTTCATCGGCCGATCTCCCGCTTAAACAGACAGTGACTCTATGAGAAAAGCCGCCATTATTCTTGCCGCTTTCCTGCTTGCAAACACCCTGAGTGCGCATAACGTGTTCGTGGAATGTGAATCCTTCGGACAGAAAGGAGGATGGGTGCTGGACCAGCAGTTCATCGATGAGATGGGATCGTCCTATCTGCTTGCCCACGGAATGGGCAAACCGGTGGCGGATGCAAGCACCGATATAGAGATTCCAGCGGCCGGCAAGTACAAGGTCTGGGCAAGGACCTACAACTGGACTTCCCCCTGGTCGGCAAAACCCGGCCCCGGCAAATTCCAGATAAAGATTGGAAAGAAAACTCTCAAGACCGTGCTGGGCATTTCCGGCAAATGCTGGGAATGGCAGTGCGCCGGCGAGCTTGCCCTCAAGGCAGGAAAGACCACCCTGGCCCTGCACGACCTCAGCGGCTTCGAAGGGCGCTGCGACGCCATCTACCTGACTGCCGACGGGGATGTTCCCCCGGCGGAACCCAGGGCCTGGCGTAGGGCGAAACTCGGCCTCGGGGATGAACCCGCCACAAAGGCCGCCTACGATTTCGTGGTGGTCGGCGGAGGAATCTCCGGCATGTGCGCAGCCGTGGCCGCCGCCCGTCAGGGACTCAAGGTGGCGTTGGTGAACGACCGTCCCGTGCTGGGCGGCAACAACAGTTCGGAAATCCGCGTACATCTTGGCGGCACCATCGAGGTAGGCCCTTATCCCGCCCTGGGCCGCATGCAGCGGGAATTCGGGCATTCCAAAAAAGGAAATGCCCAGCCCGCAGATAATTATGAGGACGGTAAGAAGCAGTCCTGGATTGAGGGTGAACCCAATGTTACGCTTTACGCTGGATGTAGGGCGGTGGAGGTAAGGATGGCGGCTCCCGGATGCATCGCCGGAGTCATCATCCGCAATATAGAAAGCAACGCTGAAACCTTGCTGGAGGCACCCTTGTTCGCGGATTGCACAGGCGAC
>JAFZIX010000104.1 GCA_017554135.1 Bacteroidales bacterium
AGGTTGCAAAGATTCACGCCGGCGTCCAGTTTTTCGTCGGACGGTTTATCTCCCCTGTGTATCACGAATCCTATGTCGGAAATTACGCCCAGAAGTTGGTCTTTGTATCGCTCGAAAAGATGCACGGCATCGTCGTAGCAGGTGGCCATGAGGATTTTTGGCCGTGCCCGCTTGCGGAAAATCTGCTGCTCTTCGTTGAGCGCGTCGTTCAGTGCGGCGATATTCTGCTGGAGCACGAGTTTATAGAGCAGAGGAAGGTATGTTGAATAGTAACGCACCGAATCCTCCACCAGCAGTATGCACTGCACACCGCCTTCCAGAATGTCGGCGTCGGCGTTCATGCTGTCTTCCAGCAGTTTGATGATAGCGATGATGAGGTCTGTGGAGCCGCTCCAGCAAAAAGCATAATCTATGTTGCTGCGGTCCTGCTCCTGAAGTTTCTTCCATACCTCCTTCGAGTAGGAGGTCAGCAGTACTATCGGGGTTTCGGAGTCTATCTCCTTCATTTTGCGGGAGAAATCGAACACATCGACGGATCCCACGTTATACATCGTGATTATAAGATCGAAACGTTCGCCGTTTTCGGCAAGTTGCAGGGCCTCGGCCGTAGTTTCCACCCTTTCGAATACCGGAGGATTGGACAGATTGAGTTCGGAGTACTCGCGCGAGATGCGCATATCCAGACGCCCGTCTTCCTCCAGGGAGAAGTTGTCATAGTTGTTGCATACAAGCAGGATCCTGCGTATGCGTCGGTTCATTAAAGAGGCGTTGTCATTCATAGGCGAAACTAAACTATTCCCTGGTCGAGCATCGCTCCGGCTACTTTGATGAAAGCCGCCAGGTTTGCTCCCTTGACATAATCTACGCGTCCGTCCTCCAGCGTGCCGTATTTCACACATGCGGTGTGGATGTCTGACATTATCCGGCGCAGTTGTGCATCCACTTCTTCAGCAGTCCAGTGCTGCCGGATAGAGTTTTGAGTCATTTCAAGCCCGGAGGTGGCGACACCTCCCGCATTGGATGCCTTCCCGGGGGAATAGAGCATTCCGGCTCCCTGGATGATGTCGATGGCTTCAGGCGTGGAGGGCATGTTGGCACCTTCAGCAACACAGTAGCAACCGCCTTTGACGAGGTTTTCGGCATCCTGCTTCTCAATCTCGTTCTGGGTTGCGCAGGGGAGCGCTATGTCGCATGGGATGCGCCATGGGCGCTCTCCCGGGAGGTATGTGGCGGAAGGGTATTTCGTGGCGTATTCCTTGATGCGTCCGCGACGTATATTCTTGAGTTCGAAGATAAACGCCCATTTTTCTTCGTCGAGGCCGTCCGGATCGTATATGAATCCGTCGGAATCCGACATGGTTACCACCTTGGCGCCTAGGCGCATGGCTTTCTGGGCGGCATATTGAGCCACGTTCCCGGAACCGGAAACCAGCACCGTCTGCCCTTCGAACGATTTGCCTCTGGTTCCCAGCATCTGCTCTGCAAAGTAGCACAGGCCGTATCCTGTAGCCTCAGGACGGAGAAGAGATCCTCCCCATGCCTGCCCCTTGCCGGTAAGCGTGCCCGTGAATTCATTGCGCAGGCGCTTGTACTGCCCGAAGAGATACCCGATTTCCTGGCCTCCCACGCCGATATCGCCCGCAGGGACATCGGTATCCTGGCCAATGTGACGATAAAGTTCGGTCATGAAACTCTGGCAGAAGCGCATAACTTCCGCATCGGATTTGCCTCGGGGGTTGAAATCGGAACCGCCTTTTGCACCTCCCATGGGGAGTGTCGTCAGGCTGTTCTTGAAGGTCTGCTCGAAAGCAAGGAATTTCATGATGCTGAGGTTGACACTGGCATGGAAACGGATGCCGCCTTTGTATGGACCAAGTGCGCTGTTGCACTGCACGCGGAAACCGCGGTTGATGTGGACACAACCGCAATCGTCAGTCCACGGAACGCGGAAGATAACAATGCGTTCCGGTTCGGCTATGCGTTCAAGCACTTTCAAATCGATGAGATGAGGGTTTTCCGCAATGTACGGAGCGACGCTTTCGAGGACTTCCTTTACAGCCTGATGGAATTCTGTTTCACCAGGGTTCCGGGCAATCAGTTCAGACATGAAGCCTTCCGCGTATTTTTGTGCAAAATGATTCATGGGCAAACAACTATAACTACTAACTTATGCAAATATAAATAATTCTTTAAAATAGTTATCTTTGTATGTTATGGCAGAGAGCAACTTTATAGATTTTGTAAAGATACATTGCGAATCCGGGCACGGGGGTGCCGGGAGCACGCATCTGCTGCGGGCCAAGTATGTGCCGAAGGGCGGGCCTGATGGCGGAGACGGAGGCCGCGGGGGTCATATTATCCTACGTGCGAATCCACAGTTCTGGACGCTGATCCATCTGAAATACCGCAAGTATGTGAAGGCGGACGACGGTGAAAAGGGCGGAGCGGCCATGCGTCACGGCAAGAACGGGGAAGATATCTACCTGGACGTACCTGTGGGCACCATCGTAAAGGATGCCGAGACTGATGAGGTGGTGATGGACCTGACCGAACCCGGCGAGGAGCGCATCCTCTGCAAGGGCGGCCGCGGAGGTCTCGGGAACGATAATTTCAAGACCGCCACCCTGCAGACTCCGCGCTTCGCCCAGCCCGGCGAGGAAGGGGAGGAGGGATGGTTCATCCTGGAACTCAAACTCCTGGCCGATGTCGGTCTGGTAGGATTTCCGAACGCGGGAAAATCCACGCTTCTGGCGACGGTTACATCCGCCAAGCCCAAAATCGCGAATTATGCGTTCACCACGCTGGAGCCGAACCTGGGCATAGTGCGCTACTACGACGACAAGTCCTTCGTGATTGCCGATATCCCCGGGATTATCGAGGGCGCCCACGAGGGTCGCGGCATAGGAGACAGGTTCCTGCGGCACATCGAGCGCAATTCCGTGCTGCTGTTCATGGTGGCGGTTGATGAAGATGACATTCCCGGCACTTACGAAACGCTGCTGAACGAACTCAGGCAGTACAATCCCGAACTGCTGGTTAAGGAACGTGTGCTGGCCATCACCAAGTGCGATATGATAGATGAGAGCATAGAGAAGGAGATAGAGCCTACGCTGCCTGCGGACGTGCCCCACGTATTCATCTCTTCGGTGAGCGGTGAGGGGATAAAGCCCCTTCTGGATATGCTGTGGGGGGCATTGCAGAAATGAGTGCCTTCATCGACACTTTGGTCAATGCCGACCGGGTTGCTACCCTGGCAGTGAATGATTTTGACTGCGCTTTCACCAATGCGGTGATGCCGGTGCTGAGCAACCGCGCAGTAATGATTCCGCTATATGTGATTCTTTTCGCATATATCTGGTACCGTCTGGGCTGGAAAAAGGCCCTGATCATTCTGCTGGCAGTCGCTGTTTCCATGGGAGCCATAGACCAGTTTGCGAATCTTATCAAGAACTGGGTGCAGCGTTTCCGCCCCTGCTGGGATGAATATATGATCGACAACGGCCTGCATGTGCTGGAGCGAAGGGGCGGAAAATACGGATTCTTCTCCGCTCACGCAGCCACATGCTCCGGGCTAGCGGCCGCCGTGTTGTATTTCTTCCGTAAATGGGGAGCAGGGCGAAAGGAAAGACTCCTTGCGACGCTCCTGATAGTATGGGTTGCCGGAGTAAGCATCAGCCGCGTGTACGTCGGCAAGCATTTCCTGGGGGATATCCTGGTGGGTGCCGTCGTGGGAATAATTATTGCAGAATTGTTGTGCCGGGTAGTCCATTGGGTCGTAAACAAATTTTTTACTAAATTTGTAGATTGACAGAATTGTACGGTATGGGAAAGATAATAGCAATAGCAAACCAGAAAGGCGGCGTGGGTAAAACCACGACTGCCATCAACCTTTCGGCATCGCTTGCAGTGCTGGAGAAGAAGGTCCTCATCATCGATGCAGATCCTCAGGCCAACTCGACATCCGGGTTGAATTTCTCACCTGATGACGGGCAGAAACGCACCCTCTACGAGGTGATGATAGGCCAGATAGGGATCGAGGATGCCCTGATCCAGACAGAGATGTCCGGATTGCATCTGGTGCCTTCTCATATCAATCTGGTGGGAGCAGAAATCGAAATGCTGGAACTTCCCGCACGTGAATCCATTCTCAAAAAGGTGCTGGAGCCAATCAAGAACAATTACGACTATATCATAATCGACTGCTCTCCGTCACTGGGTCTCATCACCGTCAACTGCCTCACCGCCGCAGATTCCGTCATTATCCCCGTGCAACCTGAGTTTTTTGCGTTGGAAGGCCTCGGCAAACTCCTCCAGACCATACGTCTGGTGCAGGGCGAGGTTAATCCCAACCTTACCATCGAGGGCTTCCTGGTGACCATGTTCGACGGACGCACAAAGGTGCACACCCAGGTGGTCGCCGAACTGAGGGATCATTTCAAGGAGATGGTGTTCCGCACCATTATCCAGCGTAATATCCGCCTCAGCGAGGCTCCCAGCCACGGAAAACCCATCATCCTTTACGATATCATGAGCAACGGTGCCAACAACTACATGAGCCTGGCGGCCGAGGTGCTCGAAAGAAATGGAGAAAAACGCAATGAGCAATAAAGAACCGCGCGGACTCGGCAGGGGC
>JAFZIX010000105.1 GCA_017554135.1 Bacteroidales bacterium
CCTGGGAGGAGCCAGCGGGCAGGCTTCGGATATTCTTATAGCCGCGAAGGAAATCGAGAAGATGAGAGACGAACTCTGCAAGATCATTGCCGAGCATAGCGGACAGCCCTTCAAGAAGGTATTTGCGGATGCCGACCGCGACTATTGGATGAATGCCGAAGAGGCTCTTGCATACGGGATGGTGGATAAGATCCTCCGTAAAAAGAAGAAGTAATGGCAGGAAATAAAGATCAGGTACGTGTCCCCAAACCGAAGGAGATCAAGGCCTTCCTCGACCAGTACGTGATAGGTCAGGAGAGGGCGAAGAAACTCCTTTCGGTGGCGGTATACAATCATTATAAGCGCCTGATGCACAATGTGTTGTCGAACGTCGACGACGGAGTGGAGATTGAGAAGAGCAACATCCTTCTGGTAGGCCCTACCGGCACCGGCAAGACCTTGCTCGCCCGCACTATCGCTAAGATGCTGATGGTGCCCTTCGCCATCGTGGATGCCACGGTGCTGACGGAGGCGGGATACGTAGGTGAAGATGTGGAAAGCCTTCTGGTTCGTTTGCTGCAGGATGCCGATTACGACCAGGCTCAGGCGGAGATGGGTATCGTTTTTATCGATGAGATAGACAAGATAGCCCGCAAGAGCGACAATCCTTCCATTACCCGCGATGTTTCCGGCGAAGGCGTGCAGCAGGGACTGTTGAAGTTGTTGGAAGGGAGTGTGGTGAACGTTCCTCCGGCTGGCGGACGCAAGCATCCGGAGCAGGAGTTCATCCACTTCAATACCCAGAACGTGCTGTTCATCTGTGGCGGTGCTTTCGAGGGAATCGACCGCATTATCGCCCAGCGCCTGAATACGCGTGTGATAGGTTTCGGCTCGGATGAGAAGCAGAAAGTCGATAAGGACAATCTGCTTCAGTTCGTGGAAGCCCAGGATATGCGCAAGTACGGCCTGATTCCTGAGATTATCGGGCGACTGCCTGTTATCATGAGTCTGGACAATCTGGACCGTAAGGCCCTGAAGCGGATTCTGGTTGAGCCCAAGAACGCTATCCTGCGCCAGTACGAGAAACTATTCGAGATTGATGGTATAAAGCTCGAAATCGATCCGAAGGTGCTGGATATCATAGTGGATACATCCATCAAGAACAAACTCGGTGCGCGCGGCCTGCGTTCAATTTGCGAACGCATCATGAACGACGCAATGTATGAAGCGCCGTCCTCGCGGAAGAAAGTCTTTAAACTGACCGCTGAATATGCAAAAGAAAAACTCGGAGCCTAGGCCCCGAGTTTTTCTTTAAGATGCTTGATCATGTCCTGCGACATGCTGTCCAAGTCGTAGTGCGGCATCCAGCCCCATTCGGCACGGGCGCAGGAATCGTCCATATTGTCCGGCCAGGAATCTGCGATGGCCTGGCGGATGGGATCTACCTCATATCGCATCTTTGCGTCCGGGATAATCTTCTTGATAGCCGCGAATACATCTTCCGGTGCGAAACTCATCGATGCGATGTTGAATGAGTTGCGGTGGATGAGTTTGGAAGGATCCGCCTCCATGATATCAATAGCCGCTTTGAGGGCATCAGGCATATACATCATATCCATAAGGGTGCCCGCTGCTATAGGGCAGACGAATTCTTCCCCTTTGACAGCAGCGTAATAGATTTCCACTGCATAGTCGGTGGTGCCGCCACCGGGCAGGGTCTTGTAGGAAATCAGGCCGGGGAAACGGACCGAACGGGTGTCGACGCCGTATTTATGGAAGTAATAATCACTCAGAAGTTCCGTGGCGACCTTGGTGACGCCGTACATCGAGGTAGGACGCTGAATCGTATCCTGAGGCGTATCCTTATGAGGAGTCGAAGGCCCGAAAGAGCCGATGGAACTGGGTGTGAATACCGCGCACCCATGCTCGCGGGCGACTTCGAGAATGTTTATAAGGCCGTTCATCTGTATGTCCCAGGCCTTTAGCGGGAACTTCTCCGCAGTCGCGGATAGCAATGCAGCCAGATTATAAATGGTATCGATCTTGAACCTCCCCACGGCCTCGGCAATCTGAACTCCGTCAACCACGTTCACGACTGCGGACGGGCCGCTCTCCAAGAGTTCTCCTTTAGGCTCGAAACCGGGGATATAACCGGCGACTATGTTGCCTTCGGGGTGTAACTGTCTCAATTTCATCGTCAGTTCGGAGCCGATCTGTCCGGTCGAACCGATTATCAAAACATTTTTCATTTCAGAGTCACTAATTACGCTACAAATTTACTATTTTTGTTGTAAAGTTGAACTGAAACAATAATCAATATTATGTACGGAAAATTCCAAAAATATCTTCAGGATGAGTTGAAAGCCATCGAAGATGCAGGTCTCTACAAACACGAACGCAATATCTGCTCTCCCCAGGGTGCTGAAATAACCCTTGAAGGAGGCAAGAAGGCGCTTAACTTCTGCGCAAACAACTATCTTGGCTTGTCTGATAATCCCCGTCTGATCGCTGCAGCCAAGAAGGCAATGGACGAGCGTGGCTACGGCATGTCCTCCGTGCGTTTTATTTGCGGAGCCCAGGATATCCACAGGCAGTTGGAAAAGGCTATAGCCAAGTATTTCCATACCGATGATACCATCCTCTACGCAGCCTGCTTCGATGCCAACGGCGGTGTTTTCGAGCCTCTGCTTACCGCAGAAGATGCCATCATCTCCGACGCGCTCAACCATGCATCCATTATCGACGGCGTGCGCCTCTGCAAGGCCGTGCGCTATCGTTATGCCAATGCCGATATGGCAGATCTGGAGGAGAAACTCAAAGAGGCTCAGGCCCAGCGTTTCCGCATCATAGTCACCGACGGCGTGTTCAGCATGGACGGCAACGTCGCACCCATGGACAAGATCTGCGAACTGGCAGAGAAATACGATGCCCTGGTAATGGTGGATGAAAGCCATTCCGCCGGCGTAGTAGGCCCTACCGGCCGTGGTGTTGCCGAGGAGTTCAACCTTTATGGTCGCATCGATATCCACACCGGCACCCTTGGAAAGAGTTTCGGCGGTGCCGTGGGCGGATTCACCACCGGCCGCCAGGAAATCATCGATATGCTGCGCCAGCGTTCACGCCCGTACCTCTTCTCGAACTCCCTGCCGCCTATGATCTGCGGCGCCGGCATCGAACTCTTCAAGATGCTGGAGGAGTCCGACGAACTGCATACCAAGCAGCAGGAGAATGTGAAGTATTTCCGCGAGAAGATGCTTGCTGCAGGCTTCGACTGCAAGCCTACCCAGAGCGCAATCCTCGCCGTGATGCTCTACGACGCTCCACTGAGCCAGAAGTTCGCTGCACGTATGGCAGAAGAAGGTATATTCGTCACTGGTTTCTACTATCCTGTCGTTCCCAAGGGCCAGGCCCGTATCCGCGTGCAAATTTCTGCGGCGCATGAAAAGGGACACCTGGACAAGGCAATTGCCGCCTTCATAAAGGTAGGCAAAGAACTGGGTGTTTTAAAGTAAAATGATAGTGGCGGTCCAGTTCTTGGACCGCCACTTTCATTATATTTATCCGAGGAATCCCAGCAGGATACCGGCGGCGACGGCAGAGCCGATTACTCCGGCGACGTTGGGAGCCATGGCATGCATCAGCAGGTGATTTGACGGGTCGCATTCAAGACCCACCGCTTCTGAGACGCGGGCGCTGTCGGGAACTGCCGACACGCCTGCATTTCCTATAAGCGGATTAATCTTGCGATCTTCGCTGCAGAACAAGTTCATGATCTTCACGAAGCATACTCCGCAGAAGGTTGCGATGATGAATGACAGCAGGCCGAGGCCGAAAATCATAAGCGAGCGTCCATTAAGGAATACATCTGCCTGGGTGGATGCACCAACGGTCAAACCAATCAGGGTAGTGACCACGTCGATGAGTGGTCCGCGGGCAGTTTCTGCCAAACGGCGGGTAACTCCGGATTCCTTCAGCAGGTTGCCGAAAAAGAGCATACCCAGCAGAGGCAGGCCTGAAGGCACTATGAATGCGGTGCAGATGAAACCGATGATAGGGAAGATTATCTTCTCTTTCTGACTGACTGCACGGGGTTTTGCCATATGTATGCAGCGCTCTTTCTTGCTGGTGAGCAGCAGCATGATAGGCTTCTGGATAACCGGTACCAACGCCATGTAGGAGTATGCCGAAACCGCGATTGCTCCCATAAGTTCAGGCGCAAGTTTGCCGCTGAGGAAGATTGCGGTAGGGCCGTCTGCGCCACCGATAATGCCGATTGCACCGGCCTCGTTCGGGGTGAAGCCCAGCGCCAGAGCCATCAGATAGGCGCCGAAGATTCCCATCTGCGCTGCAGCGCCGATCAGCACCAGCCTGGGTTGGGAAATCAGCGCGCTGAAATCTGTCATTGCACCTATCCCCAGGAAGATCAGCGGAGGATACCATCCCTGACGCACGCCCTGGTAGAGAATGTTCAGCACGGATCCTTCTTCGTAAACGCCGATTCGCAGGCCTTCGCCGGTGGCGGGGTCGAAGAATAGGGGAATGTTGCCTATGATCATGCCGAAGCCGATGGGGACCAGAAGCAGCGGCTCCCAATGCTTCTTAATGCCCAGGAATATGAACAGCAGGCCTATGCATATCATGGCAATGTGCTGCCATGTTGCGTTTGCAAATCCGGTGAACGCCCAGAATTGCTGCAGGCTGTCTATAACAGTGTTACCCATTCTTTATGCTATGCTGGCGATATCTGCTCCTTCAAGTACGGAGTCGGTTCTCTTGACGTAGATGGCGCTGACCGTGCCGTCGCATTCCGCGAGGATGTCGTTTTCCATCTTCATTGCCTCGATGACGGCTATCTTCTGGCCGCGTTTGACGGCGTCGCCGACATTTACGCAGACGTCGATGATGACGCCCGGCAGGGG
>JAFZIX010000106.1 GCA_017554135.1 Bacteroidales bacterium
CATAATCCATCCCGCGGGAGCGGAGATTGTTCTTGATGAATGTTGCGAAGGGGTTGCCCTGCACGAAGGCGGTGAGCACCTTCACCGGCATTCCAAGGTAGGATGCGATGCTGGCGACGTTGGTCTCGGCGCTGGTGGCATAGAGATGCAGAACGTCGCTGCACTGCACGGGCTGGCCGCTTTCGGGGGTGACGCGCAGGCCCATGCTGGTGGGCACGAGAAGCGCGTATTTGCAATTCTGTTTAAGTTCCATATAATAGTGTATTTATTATCTTGATACTCGTCCGGAGCCGTCGCCCTTCATAAGGGCCTCCACCTCCGCCACGCTGACCAGGTTGAAGTCCCCGTAGATAGTGTGCTTGAGGCAGGAGGCGGCCGCCGCGAAGTTGAGCGCGGTCTGGTCGTCGAAATTGAGCAGGCCGTGGATGAGGCCGCCCATGAAGGAATCGCCGCCGCCGACGCGGTCCACTATGTTGGTGATGTCGTAGCGGGGAGACTCGAAGAGGGTGCTGCCGTTCCAGAGAACGCCGCCCCAGGTGTTGTGGTTGGCGTTGATGCTTCCGCGAAGCGTTATGACCACCTTCTTCGCGCGGGGGAAGCGTGCCATCAGTTGCTCACAGACACTCTGGAAGCGCTTCTGGTCTACCTTTCCTCCGGTGGCGGTGGCATCGAATCCCTCAGGCTTGATGCCGAAGACCTTCTCCGCATCCTCTTCATTTCCGAGGATGATGTCGGAGCATGCCACCAGCGCCTCCATGACTTCGCCGGCGGATTTGCCGTAGTTCCAAAGTTTCTTGCGGTAGTTGAGATCGCAGGAGACGGTGATGCCCAGGCGGTTGGCGGCCTTGACTGCCTCGAGGCAGACATCCGCAGCGCCCTGGCTGATGGCGGGGGTGATGCCTGTCCAGTGGAACCAGGAGGCGCCTTCGAATACCTTATCCCAATCTATCATTCCGGGCTTGATTTCGGAGATGGATGAGTGCGCGCGGTCGTAAACCACCTTGCTGGGGCGGGAAACCGCACCGGTCTCGAGGAAATAGATGCCGAGGCGCTCGCCGCCGAAGATGCAATACTTGGTGCCGACACCGTGTTTGTACAGGCTTGCGAGGCATGTTTTTGCTATATCATTATCCGGGAAACGGGACACGAATTCCGCCTCGTGGCCGAAGTTTGCAAGGGATACCGCGACATTTGCTTCTCCGCCGCCGAAGGTGGCGTTGAAAGTGTCTGCCTGACTGAAACGGAGGTAGCCCGGCGTAGCGAGCCTGAGCATTATTTCTCCGAAAGTGACGATCTTGGACATAGGCATATTATTTAACGCACAAATTTAACAATTTTCTGCAGTTTCCGTGCACGGTAACGGAAAATTTTTTATTATCTTTGAAAACCAATTCAGACGCAATGGAAACCAAGAAAACGACCATAAAAGACATAGCCCGCCTGACTGGCCTTTCAAAGGGCACGGTGGACCGTGTCCTGCACAATCGCGAAGGGGTCTCCAAGAAGAGTTACGCCAAGGTGATGGAGGTCATAAAAGACCTGGGATACGAGCCCAATGTCTACGCCTCCCTGCTCGCTCAGAAGAAGGAGCGCGTGATAGTGGTGCTGCTCCCAAAATATGAGCCCGGGGAGTTCTGGGAACTGACGGAGGAGGGCATCATCGAGGGAGCAGATTCTTCCAGCAATCTGGGAGTGAAGGTCGCTAAGGTGGATTACGACCAGTACGACATCGAATCCTTCCGAACCGCCTGCAGCAAGGCCCTTGCGCTGGAGCCCTCCGGAGTAGTGCTCGCACCTATGTTCAGGAACGAGACTCTGGTATTCGTGGACAAGCTCAACACCCTGGGCATTCCGTTCGTCTATATAGATACCAAACTGGAAACCAACTCATACCTTGCCTATTTCGGCATGCCCACATATCAGAGCGGATACCTCTGCGCATCCATACTTGCCGACGAACAGCAGGTGGACGAGGTTGCGATGATCCGCATACAGCGGGACAAGTTCGGTAAATCCGACCCTACCATCAACCGTCGCGAAGGCTTCATAGACTATATTGCAGAGCACTCCCCCGACTGCTCCCTGCACAATCTGTTCATAGATCCGAACAAACCGAAGGAGATTGACGCGACCCTGGAAAAGTTCTTTGCAGAGCATCCCGGCATACGCTATATCGCGATGTTCAATTCCCGCATCTACCTGATTACCTCCTTCCTGGCAAAGCATCCTGAAAAAAATTACCGCGTGGTTGGTTTCGACAACCTCGCGGCAAATATCAAAGCATTGAAGAGCGGTCTTGTCACCTGCCTCATAGCACAGCGCCCGGAAGATCAGGCCCGCAGGGCCATCAGCGCCCTCACGGATTATCTGGTGTTCGGTCATGAACCCTCCAGCCGGGACAATTTCATGCCCATGGACATCCTCACCCGCTACAACGCGGAATACTATTAGCAATTAATCGCTTTCCTTTACAATGAGCAGGATTACCGCCTGCTCTTTTGCTTTCTGCTTGACGGTGTACTCCGTATCTTTGGCAAGAGTTATTACACCGGAATCGGCACAACTGTCAAAAGGAGTGTCGAACACCATGGCTTCTCCCGTCTTCGGCGCCAACTGAATCTGCGCGGAACTATCTGACTCCTTGCGGCGGGCAAACCAGAACTGCAGGGTAGAATTGTGCTCTGCAGATGTCTTGAAGGTGATATATCCGGAACTATCCATCTTGAAGCCATATTTATACGAGGTGCCGTTGATTGTAAATGGTCCGTTGTAGGTGGTAGAAGAAGCCTTGCTGCAATCCGCCACGTTGGAGGAATATGTGAAATACGAGCCTCCGACCTTTCCGTCCACGGTAACACTCACCGCCTTGGAATCATTCATGCTGATGGCATAGGTGTGCGCAGCACCGTCGTTGCCGCCGGTGCCGGGGTCATCCCCTTCGCCCGGATCAGGATCGGTGGGATCATCCCCCGTTCCGTTATATCCACTGGTGTCGACGCCTCCGTTGTTCACCGCAACCGGCGCAGTCGCGAATCCGCTCATCTTCCCGTATCCGGCATTAGCCTTCACCAGCGCCGGCACATCGGCCGCGGCAGTCACGGTGTAGGAATATGAGGGCTTGAAGTCGGCATAGGTCAGGGCCGTGCCCGCCGTGCCGCCGTATTTCTCGTACTTCACGTTGGTCAGCGGATACGGGCTCCTGGCCTTCGAGGGCTTGTTCACGAACACATCCTGCGTAGCATACAGGTAGCCCGCCACACTCCCCTGGAGGTTGGAGACATCCCCATCCTTTGCAGGATAGGTGCAGATATCGGTAGGCAGTTGCACGCCGTCGAAGTAGTTGTATTCCACCAGCACCTTGGCGCCGTAGGCTGAACCCACGCCGTAGGTGGTGCACCCGTCGAACAGGTTGTTATACACGTGAGCAGTTCCGAAGCGGACGCGGGGGTGGCGCGAGCTCGACTGGTCGAACCAGTTGTGGTGGAAGGTCGCGGTGATGGCGACATCCGCGCTTGCGCTGTTGGAGTGCCCCACGAGGCAGGACTTCTGCGTCTTGATGAAGCGGCACCAACTCACCGTCACGTTCTTGGATGCGTGGGTGATGTCGCAGGAGCCATCCTCATAATCCTTGGTCTGGTTGAGCGAGGTGAAGGTGCAGTGATCTACCCACACGCCGTCGCATTCCTGCATCGAAACTGCATCAGCGCCGTTGTTGGCCTTCGGCTGCTGGAAGTTGATGTTGCGGATGATGATGTTCCTGGCGCGCACGCAGAAGATGCCGATGCGGTCCATCACGAAGGAGTCGGTGCCGATGAAGGAGAGGTTGCTCACTTCCTTGACGTCGAACCAGGGATGCGCCTCACTGAAGTCGCGCCCGTCGTCCGGCTTGAAAGTGCCGCTGAGCCAGATGATTACGGGGCTGGTGTCGCCTTTCTTCTCCGCTTTGGTGCGGGCAAGGAGCCAGGTCTGGAGAGCCTTGCCCGTATCAAAGTGAAGGATGTTTGCGGAGGATGCTCCGGTGCCGCCGGTTACCCCTGCGCCAAAGCCTGTCTGGGCCGTGGGGTCCACGGTTCCCACCGTTGGAGGATTGGGGCATTCCAGTTCATCGGTATCGCCAGCCGGGGTCGGCGGTTCATCACCGCCGGTGCCGGGGTCGTCGCCGCCGGTTCCAGGATCGTCACCGGTGCCGGGGTCATCGCCAGTTCCAGGGTCGTCACCTGAACCAGGTTCATCTCCTGTGCCGGGGTCCGGTTCTTCCGGCTTTTCAGCCGCTGCCTGATTTACGGCCACAAAGGCCTTTGCAGTGCCTGATAATATGGTTATGATAGCGCTCCGTTCCTCATACACATCAGACTCGCTCACCGTAACTATCGCACTCCCCTCCCCGGCAATACCTCCTGAAGGAGATACCGCCACCCAGTCCTTATCGGCCTCGGCGGTCCACTTGGAACTCGCCGTAAAACTGAGGCGAAAACGCTCTCCCTTGCTGCCAATGTCATAGGTGGTTGCAACACCCTCGGCAAAAGTAATGCTATCCGGCTCGGGAGCGGGGGTTTCGCCGGGTTTCTCGCAGGACAGTACCCAGCAGGATACTGCCGCTGCGAGAAGAAGGGATATGTGCTTGAGTTTCATTGTCTGTTACGGTAAAGATTCTGTTACGACTACGTAGAAGAGGCCTTGATCGTTAGTTTTCTTAACTATTGAATATGTTGTTTCAGCGTCAAGCGCAATCACATCCGAATCATACAAATCAGCCTTACCGTCCGTCCAGGTGAGAGTAGTCGCATCTCTAACTATTGTATCACCCTTCTTAAGTTGCATCCTTGCCGTTTTACCGGAAGAACGGCTAGCACCGAAGAAACGAACAGTAGAGACAACACCTGCATGTGTTGTAAAGCTCAAAACATTTGAGCCATCCAATTTCATCGACTGAGTATAAACATTACCCAAAATCGTATAACTATCTACACCAAAATTACCGCTCGAACCCTCACAATCATATCTGCTTGTGCCCGTAGTGGTAAAATATGATGTTGCGTTGGTCCCATCTTCTTTCTGAGTACGGGTATTCCCGGTAACGTAGAAAGTGTACGTATGAGGAACAATAGCGCTGGCTTCCTGAGTAATAACAATATCTTTCTTTACTGTTTTAGATGTATTGTACGTATAAGTAAGCGTGACATACGCTTTCTTTTCACCGCCATCGTTTGCATCGCAGGTGAACGGAATAGTGCCATCACCTACTGCGCCAAGAGCAAAATTGGAGATAGTATTTACTTTTCCATCCGTTAATGCAGCCGTCAGTTCTCCACCGACAACGGGATCATTGACAACAAATGTTATACTTCCATTCGTGTCGGTTTTGAGAATATCCACATCATCAGCCGTAATAGTAGGTGAAATGGGCGGGCAACCAAGGTCGTATATCTTGCCTGTCTCTGCATAAAGAGATGCAGTGCCAGTAGATGTTATCGATTTCTCAATACCTCCTTGTGTGTATGTAACGGTAACATTTCCGCACGTGGTATTGTTGTAAGTCTTGGGAATAGCGCAAAGATAATAGTACGAGCCCTTATTGAATGTACCTGTTGCCTTAAAAACTTTTATTCCGCTATTATGTGCCGTTATCGCGCCGTTAGATGCACTGTAAACGGGGCGCTGCTGGAATGAACTGGTAGCAAATTCAATCTGGACCGCAGTGATGTCATCACCCGGTATCTGGATGCCGAAGTAGCAAGCGCCATGGCGGAAAGTCAAGGCCCCGCTTCCATTCTCCTTCGCTGTCATTATGGCAAAACGAGAGTCGTAGCCATTTTCAACAGCCGTCTGTGATGCCCAGTTACTGATGGAACTTTTCACCTCAAGACTGGTGTTCAGAGACTCAAGATTCAAAACGATATTTGACGGATAGAAAGCATAGTACTCATCGTAGTCATCCAAGGACTCTCCTTCATCCAACTCGAATACTGCAGAGGTGGTTCCGGCGCCGGATTTGATTTTGAATACTGCTTCACCCTTTTCCGAAGATGAAGTGTAACCAACCACGCGGATTTTGTCACCTTCACTCCATTTAACGATATCGGCGGCACCCAATGCCGTCTTCACTTGTTCGATGTTGGCCGTGAAAGTTTTTCCTTCTGATGAAGAAACGGCATTCTGGTCCGATTCTTTTGTACAAGCAAAAGTCAGAATCAACAAACTGATAAGAATAGCAATCTTTTTCATAACTCGTTCCTCCGTTGATTAAGACCAGATATCAGTCAGATCTTCACGATTAAGATCCGGCAAAGTAGTAGCAGGCAGACTATCCGTACTAATCTGCAAAATGTTCGTCGAGGCAGTAATGTTAACTACCTCAGCCTCAGGGGCAAAATAAACAAGTTTCATATGATAATGATTTGATTTGATTCTCAGAATCCAAAATACCTGTCTGCATTGTTGTAGCAGATATC
>JAFZIX010000107.1 GCA_017554135.1 Bacteroidales bacterium
CATCTGATCATTCTTCACCACGTCAGCATTGATAGCCATGGTAGGGCCGCCTGTCATCTTTACGCTAAGGGTATCTCTCCTGTTCTGGCTGACGATTATGCGGCTCTTGTCCACCGCGGCGCGGTCCAGGAAAACGGAACCCCTTCCATACGATGTTTTGTAGATTCGCGCTACGGCCTCCGAAACATAGGTATAGCGCTGGCGCTTCTGCAAGGTCTCCCGATAGAACACGTTCAGCAGTTGCGGGGACCGCGAGTAGTTGTCTGAAATGCGCCAGATTGCCTCCTTCACTATCTGAAGAGGATCCCCCGACACAATGGATGCCTCGGCAAGAGGATATGCCTCCGGCGCCAGCCGCACTTCCATCTCTGCCCCCGAAACCGACTGACGTACAGTTCGATAGCCTAGATGGGTAAAGATCAGTTCCCGGATCGGGCTGTCTGATTTCAATACGAAAACCCCGTCCTCGTTGGTGACAGTGGCATAATGCCTATCCGGCACGGTCACGTTGGCAGCGGCCACAGGCTTGCCGGTACGGGCGTCCTTCACCTCTCCCCGCACAGAATAATCAAGGCGAGGCTGGGCGAAGGACGAAACTGCCCAAAGGAGCAGCGCAAAAGGCACGAGTCTTCTCATCCCTCAAAATTAAGCAATTTCTACGGGATTAAAAAAAGACAATACTCCGGCGAATCCAAGAACAAGAACTACTACGAGGATAATAAGCCACACTACGAAAATACACAGGCCGGGATGCCAGGAAGGACTCTCGAAGCCGAAAATCAACTGGATTCCTCCGTAGAGCAGCCAGACGAACGGCAGCAGCACTGCAAGCGCCACCAGAATCATGGTCCAGGGCTCTGCGGTAAGGGTGAATATTCCGGGGTACTCCTCAGTGATATCCGCCATCCACTCTGCAATCTGTGCTCCGAACAGCGCATCTCCCTTGAGCGCAACCACGGAAGCCGATGCCAGCCCGGAAACACCTATTATAAGGATAACCAGGCCCACCACCAACGCAATTATGCGGCCGGCGCCCCTGACTGCTTCGCTGGATCTGGCCTCGGTGGCGACGTTCCTTGCCGTCTCCCCCATCTCCTTGATTCCGGTTTTCACATTGCGGCGGATGTCGTTGATGGTGCCGCTGTCTCCCTTCATCGCCCAGCGATCCTGAGCCGTGCGGGCCGGGGGCATCGCCGCCCAGAAGACAAAGTAGATGGCAGGCACAGTCATACTCCAGATACCATCTTTGGCTCCGCTGAAGAAAAGAACGATGGCGGCGATGGCCCAGATCATGCGCATCAACGCCACATCCATCCCCAGATATGCCGCCAGCCCTGCGCAAACGCCGGCGATCTGCTTGCCGGCAAGGTCCCGGTAGAGACGCTTGGGAGATGCCTGGCCGTTGCCCGCCGGGGCATCTGCATCCTCTTCATCTATCTTTTCCGGCCGGCCGATGACATTTATCACCTCCTGCACGTGGAAGATGGTTATCACCTGGGCGTGCTTGTCGAGGAGGAGTTCCGCAATGCGTTCCTCTATCCCCTCGAGGATTTCCTTGCCGCCCTCCTGGGAGAGATAATGATTCTCCATGGCATCCATGTAGCGACGGAGTTCTTCTGCGGCATCCGCCTCAAGGACGAAGGCATAACCGCCTATGCTGAGTTGACGTGTTTCTTTCATTTTCTAAGAGTTTCTATACATTGAACCAATTCCTGCCAGGCCGCATCCATTTCGGCCAACTGTTCCCGACCCTGGTCGGTAATCATATAGTACTTGCGGGGAGGGCCCTGGGTGGATTCCTCCCAGCGGTAGGTGAGAAGGCCCTGGTTTTTCTGGCGGATGAGGAGAGGATAGAGCGTGCCCTCCACCACCAGCATGTTAGCCTTTTTCAGCTCGTCCAGGATGTTGGAGGCATACGCCTCCTTGTGATTCAGGATGCTGAGGATGCAGTATTCCAGCACCCCTTTGCGCATCTGCGAGCGTACATTTTCACTGCTTGCTTCCATAGGGCTACTTTTTACTGTAAAAACGGGACATGTTCTCCGCGGTGGGCGGCACTCCGTGCATTTCGCACTTCTTCGCGGGGGTATCCGCCACGGGCATCACTATCCATAATATTAAATATATCCAGACTCCGGCAGAGCCGAGGATGGCGATGGCGAACATGAGCACCCTCACCAGGGTAACATCCAGGTCCAGATAAACCGCCAGGCCAGAGCAGACACCGGCGATGGACTTGTTGTCCAGGTCCCGGTAAAGCTTTTTGGCAGACGCGCCGGAAGGACCGCTCGCCCAGGATTCGGACGAACCGTCCGGCATGCCCAGCACCCTTGCCACGTTCTCCACCATGGGGAGAGTAACCACGCGATAGCCGTTGGAAGTCTCGCCGGCGAAGAGTTCTGCCATGCGCTCTTCCATCTCCTGCATCACCTCAGCCTTCTGGATCTCGGGCACGGTAAGTTTGGCGCGATAGTGCTCCAGGAACTGATTGAGGCGGTTGTAGGCATCTTCTTCGAGGTTGAAATTGCGACCTCCCAAGGATACATTGATGATGTTTTTCATTTCTCAAACTATTTGTTGCTGCAAAGATATAAATAATTTTTAATACCTTGCAATACAAAGTAGTAAAAAAACACCATGCTATATGGCCAACTTCGCCAGATAAATACCTGCGCGGGGACGGCCGTCGGGGAGGGTGAGTTCATGTGAGGAGTAATACACCACCGTGAGTTCGTTTCCGTCTACGACAAACCCAGGGTAGCTGTTGTCGCCGCCGGACGGCAGCGTCTTCCATAACTCAAAGTCTCCATCGACATTCCCGCGCCAGAGGCAGGTCTTCGTGTCTCCATCTTCAAGATAGGCACGCCCGCCGATGATGAGGGTGCCGTCGGGCAGAACGGCTATCTCGGGGCCTCCGATCCGGAAGGGCAGAGGCCTGAGTTGCCAGTCGGCGTAGGGGGCTTCGCTGATGCCGAGGTAGGCCATCTTATCCTCCTTCTCGCGGCGGATAAGCATCAACATCCTGCCGTCCGGGAGGAAACGGACGGTGGTTTCGTTGGGGAATCCGTCGAGCGCGATGTCGGTGATTATTTCGAAACGCACGCCATCGCTGGTCTTGAGCAGCTCCAGGCGGTTATCGTCCGCCTCGCCATAGTTGACGGTGTAGCCGGTGCCGTCGTGCCATGTCATCCGCCAGAACCAGGCGAAGCCGCCGGGGATGGGATATTCTACGGGCTGCGGATCGCTGAAAGTGCGGCCGTCGGAGCTGAAAGAGACCTGGGGAGTGCGCTGAACCAACTTCTTATCTACATACACCGATCCGCCCTGGATCACCATCAGGCGGCCGTCGGGGGTGACAGAGAGTTTCGGGTCACGCAGGTCGTATCCTTCCTTTTCCAGCAGCGCCACGCTCTTCCAGCGCCGGCCATCTCTGGAACGGAGGATGCGGGTTTTGCCGGCGGCGATGCCGTTCTCGTCGAAGATGTGGCTCACACCCTCGCGGAAACTGATGTACCATGCGCCTTTGTAACGTACGATGGAGGGGAAAGCGCTGTAGCCCTGGTCCCAGATGCGCACCACTTCATCTCCGGCCTTGCCGGTGCCGGCTTTGGGGCTGACTTTGCATGCAGGGCAGAACAGAATGGCGGCGCTTATCAGCGCTAGAGCGAGGATATGCTTCATAAATGGCGACGTTTTGTTTCTGCTAAATTAAAATATTTTTCGGATAGTCATGCCCGCCCCGTGGTGTTTTTCACCACAGCTGAAAGTGCTGCGTAGCAGGAAAATTGAATCGCTTTACAGGCCCCAGTCTGAAGCCTGACATTGATCTTTAACGGACGCGGGAATGCCCGGGAAGAAGACAATGCCTGTCTTCTTTTCTATCTCGGACACGGAAACGGCATAATCTGCGAGGTCTGACGAAGATCCGACAGGAAGGACTGAGTCAAACCAGAAACCGATGGTTTTAAGTTCGCTCTCCGAGCACTTCCTGACATCCTTTCCGGTGTAGCCCGAACGGGTGCGGAGGAACAACTTGTATTGATGTGTGGGAACGACACAGGCTTTGGAATGTTGTGAACGTGTGTTCCAGTTGCACGCATCGTATTCGATATTATTGTCGTTGGCATAATGGCAGCCGGCCACGACATACAGAGTATCATAGCATATCTGGCTGCCACGCTGCCAGTGAAAATCCTCCGTCTTTCCCCATAAGGAGCCGAAAATGCCTGCGCCTGCATAAGAGTTGGACTGCGGCGCGATATTGACGGGATAGAATGTCTGAAGGTTGAGTTCCGATCCTGCCCCGGCCCTGCTGGAAGACATACAGAGATGGCCCTTGGTCCAACTGCCACCCGTAATAATGGATGAGGACGCAGACCAATACATAAAACCATCCCCGGCTATATCCCAGATTATCGACTGCTTGTCCAGCGGAAGGTCCGGATACCGCATCCAGGGATCTTTCCCCTCTTCGTCCGTGGAACGTCCCGAGCCTTCGGCGTAGATGCTGTGCATGGGGAATGCCACCCAGATAGGGTTATGCCTGCGAGTATCGTAGCAGAAAGAGAAGTTCCGCACCCGCCGCCCGCTTTTCACGGTATTGGCATACAGGGTATTATAGTAGTAATCCGCATTGATTTTGTCGAATGTGGGCAATTCGGCATAAGAATATGTCTCACTTGACCCGCCGGGACCGGGAGGTGGCGTTTGCGCCCGGCCCTGTGTGACGATTACCGATGCGGAGGCCATACCGCACGTTATGTTGACAACCGCTATGCGGTCATCATTCTCAGGATTGACGCGTGCTATCAGCATTATAACATCGTCTCTGGTGCCTTGGTCTGGCTGGATGCTCAGCCAGGAAGACTCTCCGGCGTCGGCAAGAGCCGCCGTCCAGAAACCGCTGGCCGTGAAAGAGACGGTAGCCGTGCCGCCTTCGGGAGGGAAGATAAATCGGCTTTCCGAAGTGATGGTAATGAAATCCTGCGGCGCCTTCTCGCAAGAGAACACAACCATCAGAGCCAACACTGTTGTAATATAACGCAAGGTATTCATGAAGTCAAAGATAAGGATTTTATCCAGGATAATCTACGGTGGAAGTGCTTGGAGTCTCCCCAGCGGCCGTAGCCTATAACTATCTTTTGGCTGGAGAGGATGTCCAAGGAAGAAGGACAGTCGCGGAGTTGCGTCTTGCGGTCGTACAGATTGTACTTGACCATCTGCTCTTCCGGCGTGATATTGGGCATAATGACGTTGGCTCCGGAAAGAAGGCCCTTTTCGCGGCCTCGGGGGTCCAGGACTTCCAGGGCCGTGGCTGCGGCGATGTTGATGTCCGGCATCAGCAGGCGCAGCAGCGCAATCATCTTGAGCCCGAGGGCGAAGCGCCTTTCGGCGGAAGGGAAAGATGCTCCAGAGAGCGTCAGAGGTGTCTCCGGATGGGGATTGTAAGGCCCCATACCCACCATTGGCGCATCGAACTTCTTGTAGAACAGGAGGTCGTCCGCCATATCCTCCGCCGTCTGGAAGGGCATGCCTATCATCGCGCCCGTGCCAGCCTGGTATCCAATCTCTTTCAGGTCGTGCAAGGCCTGGAGCCGGCGGTCGTAGGAATGTCCGGCCGGATGAATCTTCCGGTAAAGGTCGGGGTTGGAGGACTCTATGCGCAGCAGATAGCGGTGCGCGCCGGCATCGAACCATTCCTCATAAACCTCGCGTGACTGCTCGCCCAGGGACAGGGTTATGCCGAGCGGCGGATCATCCCTCGTGTCGATGGATTTGATGGCCTTCAGCAGACGGGTGATCTTGCGGATGAAGGCCGCATCCGTCCGCTCCCCGCCCTGGATAACCACGGAGCCGAAACGCCGTTCCGCGGCAACCCGCGCCGCCGCAAGCACCTCATCCTCAGAGAGTTCGTAACGCTGGCAGCGGATATCCCGGCGGATGCCGCAGTAGAGGCAGTTCTTCGCGCAGATGTTGGAAATCTCGATGAGCCCGCGCAGATAGACCTCCGGGCCAACGGTGGCCACTTTGACGCGATAGGCCTCCTCGCGGAGAGCCGCTTCGAACGCGGCGTCCTCGCAGGCGATGGCGGCAGCCAATCCTTCCCGGTCCAGTGTGATATCCGACAGATTCATTTTTGTTAAAGACAAAGATACGTTATTTCGCCGAATTGACCGCAACCGATTAAAACATAATTGTACTATCTTTGTGTATGCTTATACTTGACATACATACCCGCGCGGAGTTGTACCAATGGTATCTGGAGAATCACGACAAAGTGAGCGACTTCTGGCTACGCGTGAACCGGGCTGCGGCAGACTGCCCCGGCGTGGTGCGGTATGTCGATGCCGTGGAGGTCGCCCTTTGTTTCGGATGGATAGACAGCACTCAGAAGAAGATTGATGACGGAAAGCCTGTCCAGCATTTCACGCCCCGCCGCAAGCGGAGCAACTGGTGTGAAAGGAACCTGATCCGCTGCAGGCGCCTGGTCCGGACAGGGGAAATGACGCCTGCCGGACTGGCGGCCACCCCTGGCCTCGACCCCTCTTTGTTCGTCTTTGAAGACTGGGTGCTCGATGCCATCAAAGCAGATGAAACAGCGTGGAAAAACTACAACTCATTTCCCGAAACCTACCGACGCATCCGCGTAGATTTCATTCAGGGATATCGGCATTCAGGCCGTGAGGAAGAAGCGCAGAATGCTCTCCGGAAATTTGTCAAGTACTGTCACGACGGAAGAATGCTCCCCGGCTGGGATGATTTCGGAAGGTTGAAGTAAATGAGTGGAGGGCCCAGGGCACAGAAAAAACTGATAGTCAATTAAATACCAAGGCGTACTAGTAAATTCGGGTAACATTTGGGAAACATTTCTGATAAGCAAATCTTAGAAAAAAAATCATATCTTTGTGAGACATAACCAATAACCAAATGAAAAAAGCATTGTTTGCATTTGCATCACTGGCACTGCTGGGTGCATGCGAAGAGGTAATCAACGAGGTGCCGGCAACCTCCATCATTATCAATGAGACCGACGTTACCATGAAGGTGGGAGAGACCAAGACTCTTACCGTGACGGTAGAACCGGAAAACACTACGGACAAGGTGGAATGGGAATCCCTCATGCCGGAAAACGCTACCGTCGAGAACGGTGTGGTTACGGCATTGCAGGAAGGCTTCGCTTCGATCGTGGCCAAGGCCGGAGAGGTTCAGACTACCTGCCGTATCCTCATCACGGCTGCCGCCGGCGATGAAACCTTTGTCATCGAGCCTGCGCCCGTCACACTTGCCATAGATGAGGAGGCCGTACTGACGGCGGTCATGAAGTGTATGTAGTAACTGAAAAGTGTACCAGTTTCTCGTTTAAAAGTGTACCACCGAGATATGTTGCGAAGGTAACAAAAGTCCGTGATTTTATAACAAGTTATTAAGCATTTTTTGAGTTTCCTTGACACGGTAAGACGCGC
>JAFZIX010000108.1 GCA_017554135.1 Bacteroidales bacterium
GAAGCCCCGGAACCGGCCTCGACCGCTTCCCAAAGCCCCTCCGGCGCAGCCTCCGTATAGCCCTCGAAAAGCTCCGGCAGGCCCTCTGTCCAATCTCTCTTGCTACCCATTTGCCTTTAAATAATCCTTTATCTTCCTTGCCAGCATCGCCCTCGCACGGAAAAACTGCGATGCCGACGAATCTTCCTTTATGCCAAGCAACTCCGCAATCTCCCGGTGACTCTTCTTCTCGAAAACGAAAAGATTGAATACCGTCCTGTAGCCATCCGGCAGCGCCTTGATCATCTCTGCCACAACCGCCACCGGCACATCCGGCAGGTTGTCCATGGTCTCATCCTCCACATCCGGCAGGTCATCCACATACTTCATCCGCCCATTCACGCGCAGAAACTTCAGCGAATCATTCACCACTATCCTGTGCAGCCACGCCTTCAGGCTTCCCTCTCCCCTGAACTCGAAATTCCCAATCTTGCCGAACACCTTCACGAAAACCTCCTGGAGGATGTCCTTCACTGCCGCCCGGTCCGGCACATAGCGGGAGCAGACCGCAGTCAAATACCCCACGTAACGCTCATAAAAAGCACGCATTCCGGAGGCGTCACCGCTGCGGACCAGATTCAACAGTTCCGCTTCGCTAAGGCTTTCTGGTCTTGAAACGGAACTCCTTTTCAGCAGTCTTACCTCCACTATCCGTCCACTTTAATGTCAGCGTTTCATATGTGTCTCCCGTATCCGGGAGGGAGTTGATGTCAAAATACACCACGGAATCAGCAGTCTGCTTTTTCTCATCGCCATTGGAATCCTGCACCAGCAGCACTTCATACGGGTCGGACGGGTTCTGCCCCGCCACCAGAGTGAAGGTGTGAGGCACGGACGCAAGTCCCCAGCGCGTGCTGTAGTGAAGGGTAAGGAAGCCGTCCTCACAGGAGGTCATCCAATCGCTGATTATATCCAGACCGTCGTTGGCTCCGGAAGGTTTGGTATTGGAGAAGGTACCCTTGTCCAACTGGTCATACCACTGAACGTAGGTTTGGTAGCCATAATTAGGCACCTTTGAAGACGAGACCGTGATGCCGCATACGATACGCTCCATCTTGTTGTAGTCGCGCTGGAAGTTGTACGGGAACAGCCGGGTGGTATCATCCACCTGGAAGTAAACCGTGTCCGTGGGCGACTTGTGCACTGTCACTATGGCGGTGAAATCCTGAGTCTCCCCAAACCCTCCATTTGACCCGTTCTCCCAAATATTTTCAGCAGCCTCTTTAGCGCAGGAGGACAGGAGTGCAAGTCCCAGCAGGACAGAAAGTATCGTTCTGCGTTTCATCATGGTTCGGTCTTATACGGGAATCTTGTCGATCCGGCGCTGGTGACGTCCTCCCGCGAAGGGAGTCGTGAGCCAGGTGCGCACGATACTCACCGCCATGCGATAAGATATGAATCGTGCGGGCAGCACCAGCACATTGGCATTGTTATGCTCCTTCACGAGCGCTCCCACGGCGGTGTTCCAGGCCAGCCCTGCGCGTATTCCCTTGTGATGATTGAGGGTAATCGCCATGCCGTTGCCGGTGCCGCATATTGCGATGCCGAGGTCGCATTCGCCCTTTTCGACGGCCGACGCAAGGGGATGTGCAAAGTCCGGATAGTCGCAACTCTCGGTGCTGTCGGTGCCGAAGTTCACCACCTCATGCCCTTTGCCCAGCAGATACGATATCAATTTGGCTTTGTACTCCACGCCCGCGTGGTCTGAACAGATTCCTATTTTCATAATGCTATCTATTGTGTTTTCAACAAAGATACGCTTATCTTTTCAATATTGTTCCAATGAGTTCCGAAAGCTGCTTGCGGAAGGCACCCGGGTCGAAACTGCGGCCGCTGTCCACCAGTTCCTTGGCCATCTCGATGGATGCGTCGCCGGCATATTTGGATTCACGTAAGCAGAGCCCGAGGGCAGCCACGCCGGAAGCGAAGAGCATATTTTCAGATGCGGGTGCTTCGAAGCGGCCGTTTGCATCCATCGCAGGAACTGCCACATTAAGCGAAAGCGGGATGCTTTCATCGCCCAGGGCCTTCTTGTAGCGGACGTCGAATCGAAGTGCGCTGGTGCTGGCGGTAAAGTTGCGTCCAGGCACGATCTCGTAGAGCGCGGTCACCGTCTGCCCGGCACCAATCTCGCCTGCATCCTTCTTGTCTTTCTCGAAATCCTCGTTATTCATCACACGGTTCTCGTAGCCGATCAGGCGGTAACTCTTGATAGCGGTGGAATCGAAACTCACCTGGCACTTGGTGTCGTTGGCGACAGAGTAGAAATGGCTGCGCTCGTTCACGAACACCTTCATCATTTCTTCCTCGGAATCAACATAGGTGTAGGTGCCGTTGCCGTGGTTGGAGAGTTCCTCCATGCGGGAGTCCTGGTAGTTGCCTGCCCCGAAGCCCATGATACTCAGGTAGATACCCTTGTCAAGGTAACTCTCCACCATCTCCACGAGAGCGGTGGTGGAACTCACGCCGACGTTGAAGTCGCCGTCGGTGCACATGATTATGCGGTTGTTCCCGCCCTTGACATAGTGCGCAGTCGCCTCATCGTAGGCCATCTTCATGGCAGAGCCACCGGCAGTGCATCCGCTCGCAACCAGGCCCTTGATGGCGTTCTTGATGCTGGCGGCATCCTTCACCAGGGTGGATTCCAGCAGTTTCCTGACTTCGCCGGAGTAGGTGATGATGGCGATGCGGTCGGTGGGTTTCATGTAATCTATCATGGTGGTCAGGCCCTTCTTCACCAGGTCGAGTCGGTCGGAGCCGTTCATGGAGCCGGAGACATCGATGAGGAGGATGTAGTTGGCATCCGGTATCTCGCTGTCTTGCAGGCTCTTACCCTTCAGGCCAAGACGAAGGAGCTTGTGCTCCGCATTCCAAGGGCACTCCCCGAGTTCAGCGTTGATGGCGAGCATCTCGCTGCCGGTGGGATCCGGATAATCGAAGGTGAAATAGTTGAGATATTCTTCGATGCGCACGGAGTTCTTCGGAGGCAGGGTTTTGTTATCCCGGATGCACCTGCGCATATAGGCATAGGTTGCGCCGTCGGCATCCACCGAGAAAGTGGAAACCGGCTGGGTGGCGGTGGCTGTGAAGTCGTTCTCTTTGATTTCGTTGAAACTGTCGCCCGGCTGAGGCTGTTCCTGCCCTTCTTCATTAGCGTAGATGGCGCCGTTCATATCATAAAATCCTTCATATGCCTCCTTCGTGCAGGATGCTACACTCGCGGCCACTGCGGCAATTGCCAAAATGATGCTGATCTTTTTCATGCTGTTTCTTTGCTTGTTCCGTTTGTTAAATCCGCAGTTTTGCAAATCTTGCATTGAAAAATGGAAAAAGATGCGTAACTTTGTGAAAATCAGCCATAGAATTCTACAAACAATTATTTTCAATATGATTAAAAAAATCACGAAACCCGAGTATCTGGCACCGACGACAGAACTCGTCGATGTGCTCCTGATGGAGGGGATCGCAGTCCTCAGCGAAACCCTTGATGATTCTACCGGTGAGGATATTGAATGGGATGTTTAAACTTTGGCGCCATGAAAAAGATCTATTTTGTTTCGATAGTTGCGGCGCTGGTAAGCATCGCATTATCCTCCTGCAATCAGCAGGCAATTGAAAACAGTTCCGAGCCCTTCGTTGAAGACGGCAAACAGATTGTCGAAATCATTACCGCGGGCGTCAACGTTTCCGGTTCCGAAGTCCGTTCCGAGATCGGTTCCACCGGCACTTTCACCTGGAACGAGGGCGACAATGTAGCCTACCATGTTGCAGGGACAAGCACACATGAGTATCTCAAGACCACATCCGATGGCTCTGGAGAGAACGGCAAGGGTGCATATAACCTGACAGGATCAAACACCATGGCCTCCTTCATCTGCGCATGGACCAACTCCACCACCCAGAGAGATGCCTTTGCAGTTTATCCCGATACCTTCGTGGAAGCAGATGCAGCCAACTATGGCCAGACCGGCGTAGCACTGGATATGGTTTTCCCTTCAACCTACACATATGCAGAGTGCAGCGGGGACAAGACCCCCTGCCCCATGATCGCTACCAACACGAGCGGAGTTCCGTCCTGGGATTTCAAACAGGTATGCGCTATTCTCAGGGTTGTAGTGAACAATGTGCCTCCGGGAACGGATAAAATCACCGTCACCGTTGCCGGGAAAGATATGTACGGAGATTTCAGCATCGCATCTCCCGTTACTCCCGGCACCTCCGTCGTGGAAGCCAGGGATGGTTCCAACAGCACCATCACCATTACCGGCGTCACAGAGAGTGAGGTTTATCAGGATGGTATCACCGTCAACATCCCGCTGCCTGTAGGCACCTACGACACCAATATCACCGTCACCTGCTACGATGATGCAACCATCAAGATGATCCAGACCCTTCCGCTTACTTACACTGCAGCCCGTGCACACGGTAAGAAGATGAAGGTAAATCTTGCAGGCTATACTGTCAATAGCACCGGCCTCCAGGTTGGATTTGCTCCCGGTAATCTCCAGGCGAAGATTTCAGCAACCAAATTGTCCTCTACTGTGTATACTGCTGACGAGTGGAGATTTGCCAGTGCACAATATGAGTTCCTGGGTACCAGTGGCAACACTACATTTGCCGTTGGCGACTGGGTAGACCTCTTCTGCTTTGTGGGGGCATCTGCTATTTACGACAACTTTGGCACGAACA
>JAFZIX010000109.1 GCA_017554135.1 Bacteroidales bacterium
CCGCACTTGGGGCAGGTGCCCACTATGTAGCGGTCCGCGAGGAAGGTCTTTGCCTCAGGGTCGTAGTATTGCTCGCTCTCCTGAGTCACAAACTTGCCTTCGTCATATAATTTGCGGAAGAACTCGGATGCATTCTTCTCGTGTATCTTCGAACTCGTGCGGCCGTAGATGTCGAAATTGATGCCGAGGGCCTTGAAACTGTCGGCTATTATCTTATGGTATTTGTCCACTATGTCCTGCGGGCTGCAGCCTTGCTGGCGGGCCTTGATGGTGATAGGTACGCCGTGCTCATCGGAGCCGCACACATACAACACGTCCTCCCCGCGAAGGCGGAGATATCTCACATAGATGTCTGCGGGCACATACACGCCAGCCAGGTGCCCGATATGCACCGGCCCGTTCGCATAAGGCAACGCGCAGGTTACTAACGTTCTTTTAAACTTCTTTTCCATATATAACTAATCTTCTTTTTTCAATGCTTCTTTCAGGTTCTTCTGCCGTTTCTGAAGGGTGGTCATTTCTTTCATCATGGCAAGTTGCTCTTCTGCCGGGACTGCATTCATGGAGCGGCGGATGGTATCCAGACGCCACTGGATGCGGCGTTCAGCCAGCGTCAGCATGGCGCGGGGAACATAGTTGACGAGCCAGGACTGTTCGTTCGTGAGAGAACTTTCCAGGCGCTTGACGGATAGTTGGTATTTACGCGTTGAAAAGTCTCCGACGATCTCCGCCAGCACGCGGTCCGGGGAATCCAGCAGAGTGCGGATGATTTCGTCCTGCGGGCGACCTTCGTAGTAGAGTTCCAGATAAGCGTCATACACGCGACGGTAGCCCTCATTCGCCAGGGGCTGGCGTGTGGATTCAATGGTTGCGGAGATGAAGTCTGCCACCGTATCTACCGTTTCGGGGTCGTAGTATGGCGAGTCAGTTTCGAAGTGGAGTTCTTCGGAGCCGTATTGCAGCAGGAACGACAGTATATCCTCTTCTACAGCGGCCATGGTCTTGACTTCCGGAATATATTTATCCGCGGACAGGGCAAAGGCGCCCTCTTCCGCGTCGCTTTGCGACCCTGTACGGGAAAATGCTCCAGAGGGCGATTGCCCGTCCGCCGCATTTCTATTCTCCCTTTCCTTTTCTCTCTGTTCGTCCTCCAAAAGTTTATCTCGCGTGCGTTTAACGCGGGTAAAGATGACTTCGGGAGCAACATCGAACTTCTCGGCAGCGGCGTTCACATAGACGGAGCGCTTTACCGCATCAGGGATGCGGGCGATGGTGTCCGCGATGTCATTCACAAAGTTTGCCTTCTTGAGAGGATTGCCTGCGGCTTCTCCGAGAAGGATATCGGATTTGAAATCCAGAAAATCCTTCGCGTTATCCTCTATATATCTCTGAACCTCTTCCAGCGAGCGGCCCTTGCTGAAGGAATCCGGGTCTTCCCCGTCGGGGAGAAGCACCACGCGCACGTTGAGGCCTTCGTATAGGATGAGGTCAATATCTTTAAGCGATGCGTGTATGCCGGCGTTGTCGCCGTCATTCATCAGGAGGATATTGTCTGTGAACTTGCGTATTAGGCGCACTTGCTGCACCGTGAGTGCGGTTCCGCAGGGGGCCACCACGTTGTGGATGCCCAGTTGCTGCAGCATCACGTAGTCTATGTTCCCCTCGACGATTATACACTCGTTCTGCCGGGAGATATCCTGCTTGGCATAGTAGATTCCAAAGAGGATATTGCTCTTGCGGTAGATTTCGGTATCCGGCGAGTTCACGTACTTTGCCGGATTGTCGGCCTTCAGGGTGCGGCCGCTGAATGCGATGGTGCGCCCGCTCACAGACTGTATCGGGAACATCACCCGTTCGCGGAACTTGTCCGTCAGGGAGCCGTCTTCGCGCTGGACAACCAGACCGGCATCAATCAGATATTCATCCTTGTAGCCTGCAGCCCTGGCGGCCTGCAGTAAGTCATCTTTTCCCGAAGGGGCCCATCCCAGTCCGAACTTGGCGATGGTTTCATCTTCCAGGCGGCGGGAATGGTAGTAGGCAAGGCCAACGTCCTTTCCTTCCCCGGCCTTCAACTGCTCCGCAAAGAACTTCTGCGCGAACTCACTCACCAGCAGCAGGCTCTCGCTGCGCTGGCGGCTGGCCAGTTCTTCGGGGGATTCTTCTTCCTCCACCACCTCTATATTATAGCGCTTCGCAATGTAGCGGAGCGCCTCAACGTATGAACTGTGCTCATGCTCCATCAAGAAGCCCACCGCAGAGCCTGACTTTCCGCAACCGAAGCATTTGTAGATACCCTTTGAAGGAGATACGTAGAACGACGGGGTCTTCTCCTGATGGAACGGGCAGCACGCCACATAGTTGGCCCCGCGGCGCTTCAGCGTCACGAAGTCTCCAACTATGTCCTCTATCCGTGCAGTATTCAGGATAAGGTCTACTGTATCTTTAGGTATCATGATGCAATATCACACAGGAATTTGACGCGGATGAGGCGGATTTCGAGTTCTTCGAAGTCTCCGCCAAGGGCGGCGATGGCATCTTCGATGGAGTCGGATTCGGCCTCGGTGCTGAAGTATTCGTAGATTTCTTCGACGTCTTCTTCGTCGTAGTTCTCTTCGATGTAGTAGTCCAGATTAAGTTTGGTGCCGGTGGAGACTATGCCTTCTATCTCGGAAACCAGTTCCTCGATATCCATTCCCTTGGCGGAGGCAATATCCTCCAAGTCCATGCGGCGGTCTATGCTCTGGATTATGAAAATCTTGTTGGCGCTGCGGTTGGGGGCGGATTTCACTATGAAATCGTCCGGGCGGGTGATATCGTTCTCATCAACGTACTGGGCGATCATCTTCACGAACTCGCTGCCGAACTTGCGGGCCTTACCTTCGCCCACGCCCTGGCAGTTCTTGAGTTCGTCGATGGTGATAGGATAGAGGATTGCCATATCCTGCAGGGCAGGATCTCCGAAGATGATCCAAGGCTGGAGTTTGAGGCGGCGGGCGACATCCTTGCGGAGGTCTTTCAGCATTTTGAGGAGGGTCTCGTCGCAGCCTCCCCCGCCCCGGACCGCATTCGCTGCCGCCAGAGCCTCGTCATCGTCGAAATCGTCGGAGCCATCGTCGGAGAACACGCCGTCCTGCACCAACTCCAGTTTCCATGGATTCACCAGGAATTCCAGGCCGGCATCAGTCACAGATATCAAGCCGTAGGACTCTATCTCCTTCTCCAGCAGATGATGCACCACGCCCTGATGTATGACAGTAATCCAGTAGCGTTCGTCGTGGGCGCTGCCCTTGCCGAAGAACTCGAGTTCATCGTGCTTGTAACTCTTGATAAGCGCAGTTTCCTTGCCGGCAAGTATGCAGGCGAGGTGCTCCACCTTAAAGTGCTCGGGAAGACTGGTGATGAGGTCGATGACCAGTTGCATGTCCTTGCGGCCGTCGAACACGGGTTTCGGATGCAGACAGTTGTCGCAGGCACCGCAGTTCTCCTGCCCGTATTCTTCACCGAAGTAGTTCAGCAGCAGCTTCCTGCGGCACTGCCCGCTCTCGGCGTATGCCACAACCTCGTTCAGCAACTGGCGGCTGATTTCCTGCTCTGCCACCGGCTTGCCCTGCATGAACTTCTCGAGTTTGCGTATGTCCTTGTAGGAATAGTAGGTTATGCAGAGGCCTTCTTCGCCATCGCGCCCTGCACGGCCCGTCTCCTGATAGTAACTTTCGATGCTCTTGGGGATGTCGTAGTGAATCACGAAGCGCACGTCCGGCTTGTCGATTCCCATGCCGAAGGCAATGGTATCCACTATCACATCTATTTCCTCCATCAGGAACTTGTCCTGGTTCTCGGCCCGAACCTTGGCGTCCAACCCGGCGTGATAGGGCAGCGCTCGTATGCCGTTGATGCTGAGGAAGGCCGCCATCTCCTCCACCTTCTTGCGGCTGAGGCAGTAGATGATGCCGGATTTGCCGGGGTTCTGGCGTATGAAACGCACAATGTCCTTCTCAGGCTCCACCTTGTTGCGGATTTCATAATAGAGGTTGGGGCGATTGAAGGAGGATTTGAAGATGACTGCCCCCTGGATGCCAAGGTTCTTGAGGATGTCGCTCTGAACCTTCGGCGTGGCGGTGGCGGTGAGGGCTATGATGGGCGCGCGGCCGATCTCCTCCACCAGACTGCGGATACGGCGGTATTCCGGGCGGAAGTCATGCCCCCACTCCGAAATACAGTGCGCCTCGTCCACGGCATAGAAGGAAATTCGGATTTCTTTCAATAAGGCGATGTTTTCATCCTTCGTGAGGGATTCAGGTGCCACGTACAGTATCTTGGTGCGGCCGGCCAGCAGGTCTGCGCGCACATCATCTATCTCCTGCCTCGAAAGCGAAGAATTCAGGAAGTGGGCGATGCTCTCGTTGCTGCTCACGAAGCCGCGGAGCACGTCCACCTGGTTCTTCATCAGCGCAATCAGCGGAGAAATAACGATGGCCGTTCCCTCCGCCACAAGCGCAGGCAACTGGTAGCACAAAGACTTTCCTCCGCCGGTAGGCATCAGCACAAAGGCATCGCCCCCGTTCAGGAGATGGTTGATCACACTCTCCTGATCGCCCTTGAAGTTGTCGTATCCGAAGAATTCCTTCAGCGTGCTGTGTATTTCGGCGGAGTAGTCTTTCATAAAATCAATTAATCGAGTGAATGTATTGCCAGGCCGGAGCGGAGTTTGGGCTCGAACCAGGTAGTCTTGGGCGGCATGATGTTGCCGGTGTCCGCAATGTCGGTGAGTTGCTTCATCGACACCGGATAGAGCGCGAAGGCCACTTTCATTTCTCCCTTGTCCACTCTCATCTGGAGTTCCCCGAGGCCGCGGATGCCGCCGACAAAGTCGATGCGCTTGTCAGTGCGGAGGTCCTTGATGCCCAGAATCTTGTCTAGAACGAGGTTGGAGAGGATGGTCACGTCCAGCACTCCGATGGGATCGGCATCGTTGAAGCGGCCGGGCTTCGCCGTGAGGCTGTACCAGTATCCGCCAAGATACATCGAGAACTCATGCAGTTCCTTAGGTGCGTAGATGGCATTCCCCCTCTTGAAGACTTCGAAGTCTTCTTTTAGGGCGTCCAGAAACTCTGCTTCGCTGAGGCCGTTAAGATCCTTCACTACTCGGTTGTAGTCGATAATCTTCAGGTGGCTCTCCGGGAAGCAGACCGCCATGAAGTAGTTGTACTCCTCCTTGCCGGTATGATGCGGGTTGTTCGCCATCTTCTCTTCGCACACACGGGCGGCTGCGGCAGTGCGATGGTGACCGTCCGCCACATAGAAAGCCTCCACCTGGGTGGTGAAGAGTTCGGTGATGCGGGCCACGGTGGCATCGTCGTCGATAATCCAGAGTTCGTGGCCGAAGAAGTTCTCGTCGGTGAACTTGTATTCAGAAGGACCGGCAACGGTCTTTTCCACTATGGCATTGATTTCCGCATTGTCCTTGAATGCGAAGAATACGGGCTCGATGTTGGCATTCTGGATGCGCACATGGATCATACGGTCATCCTCTTTATCTTTGCGGGTGAGCTCGTGCTTCTTGATGAGGCCGTTCTTGTAGTCGGCGGCGTGGGCGCAGAGCACAATGCCGTACTGGGTGCGATCGCCCATGGTCTGGGCATACACATAGTAGCAGGGCTTGGGATCGCGCTTGAGCCACCCGCGCTCCTGCCAGAGTTTGAAGTTCTCGACGGCCTTGTCGTAGGTGCGCTGCTCGTGCTCGCCTGCGATAGGATCAAAGTCGATTTCCGGCTTGGTGATATGCAGCAAGGACTTCTCCCCCGCCATCGCCTTTGCCTCTTCGGAGTTTAACACATCGTACGGAGGTGCTGCCACTTCCGTCACTATATTCTTTGGAGGCCTTATCGCCTCGAATGGTTTAACTGTTACCATAATCGTCATTGCCGGCGTGACCGGCAATCTCCTATTTATTTACCTGGAAGCGGGTATTCCCCGTCGCAAAATAATCCACAATCTGATTCGCGGCAGCAAGGCCTGCGTTCACATTGGCTTCCGCAGTCTGCGCACCCATCTTCTTGGGAGTCGCGAACACGCGGAGACCGAACTTCTCCTGCAGGGCGGCGTAGTTGTCCGGCATCACGTCGGTGACATATTTCAGGTCAGGACGCTCCTCGAGGGCCTTCTCCAGGCCGGCCTCGTCGATAACCTCCTTGCGGGCGGTATTCACCAGCGTCGCGCCTTTGGGCATCTTGGTGATGAGATCATAGTTGATGCTGCCGATGGTAGAAGGCAGGGCCGGGATATGCAGGGAGAGATAATCGCTGCCGGTATAGAGTTCATCCAGCGTATGCACGGGCTCTGCTCCGCCGGCGGCAATCTGCTCGTCGGTGAGGAACGGGTCGAGGGCCTTCACCTTCATTCCGAGGGCCTTTGCCTTGGCTCCGACGAGACGGCCCACGTTGCCGAATGCCTGGATGCCGAGGGTCTTGCCCTGCACCTCCGAACCAGTCGCGGGAGAGAACTGCGTGCGGGCCATGAAAATCATCATAGCGATAGCAAGTTCAGCCACGGCGTTGGAGTTCTGGCCGGGGGTATTCATCACCACCACGCCGTGCGCGGTTGCCGCAGCCAGATCCACATTGTCGAATCCAGCGCCTGCGCGGACGACGATCTTGAGTTGCGGAGCAGCATCGAGCACCTCCGCGGTTACTTTGTCCGAGCGGATGATGATGGCGTTGACATCCGCCACCGCCTTCACGAAATCCGCCTGCTCGGCATATTTCTCGAGGAGCACCACCTCGTGGCCTCCCTTTACGAGGATATCCTTGATCCCTGCCACCGCTGCGGCGGCAAAAGGCTTCTGGGTTGCAATCAGGACTTTCATTTCTTCAGATCTTCAAATTCCTTCATTGTTGCCACCAGCGCCTCTACATCCTCCTGGGTGCAGGCGTTGTAGAGCGATGCGCGGAATCCGCCGACTGAACGGTGGCCCTTGATGCCTATCATACCCTTGCTCTTGGCGAAGGCGAAGAACTCATCCTGCAGATCCTCGTAGCCGGGGGCCATGACGAAGCATACGTTCATGATGGAGCGGTCTTCCTTTTCTGCGGTGCCTACGAACAGCGGGTTGCGGTCGATTTCTGCATAGAGGGTGGCCGCCTTCTTCTCGTCGATGGCATGGATGGCATCGATGCCGCCGATGCTCTTAAGCCACTTCAGCGTCTCGTTCATCACGAAGATGGAGAAGACGGGAGGAGTGTTGAACATGGATTCCTTGTCTAGATGGGTGCGGTAGTCGAGCATGGTGGGGATGTAGCGGCTGACCTTACCGAGGCTGTCCTTGCGGATGATGGCGAATGCCACGCCGGCAGGGCCCGCATTCTTCTGCGCACCGCCGTAAATCATCTCATACTTGCTCACATCCACCCTGCGGGAAAGAATGTCGGAGGACATATCCGCGATGAGGGGAACCGGGCAGTCCATGTCGTACTTGATCTCGGTGCCGTAGATGGTGTTGTTGGTGGTGATGTGCAGGTAGTCGAGGTCAGTGGGGATTTCGAACCCCTTGGGGATATAGGTGTAGTTCTTGTCTTTGCTGCAGGCGATTGCGTAGGCTTCTCCCAGGCCCTGTGCCTCCTTGAGAGCCTTGTGCGCCCAGACGCCGGTGTCGAGGTAGGCCGCCTTCTTCTCCAGGTAGTTCATCGCTACATAGAGGAACTGCAGGCTTGCGCCACCGCCGAGGAAGACGGTCTCATAGTCTTCGGGGATGTTTAGGATCTCGCGCCAGAGAGCGCGGGTTTCATTCATAGTTTCTTCCCATTCTTTGGTTCTGTGCGAAATGGATATCAGCGACACGCCGGTGCCCTTGAAGTCAAGGAGGGCTTCACGGGCGTGCTCGATCGCCACCTGCGGAAGAAGGCAGGGGCCTGCATTAAATACGTGGATTTTGCTCATGGCATTGAATCGGTTAAAATGATTTTATCTTTAAAGATACCTAATTTTTCTGTATGTTCCAAAAATGCTCTCTCTTTGGAGAGAGGAATTTCAAGTTTCATGCGGCACTCCTCAGCGAAATCCCGCTCTACCACTTTCAGTCCCTCGGCTTTGAGTTCGGCCATTACCGCAGGCATAAGGTCGTAGCCGAAGGTGATCTGCCAGCGGCGGGTGGCGGTGCGTTCGACGATCTGCGCCTTTTCAAGCGCGTCGGCGGTGGCGGATTTGTAGGCGCGGATGAGCCCGGGCACACCGAGAAGGATGCCACCGAAGTAGCGCACTACCACCACCAGCACGTTCTGCAGGCCCTTGGAGTCTATCTGCCCGAGAATGGGACGGCCGGCGGTTCCGGAGGGCTCGCCATCGTCGTTCGCGCGCCAGATTCCATCCTTCGCGAGTCTCGGCCCTTCGAGGGTGTCTTCCACCTTCGCGATGCGGTAGGAGAAGCAGTGATGCCTCGCGCCGTGGTGCTCTGCCCGGAGCCTGTCCACTATGGGTTTTACCTCCGCTTCGGATGATATCGGGAATGCATAAGCGATGAAACGGCTGCCGCTGTCTTTGAAGAGTCCTTCGGACGGAGCCGCTATGCTTATGTATTTATCGGGCGAAAGCATAACCAAATTTAGCAAATTTCTTGTATATTCGCATTGTATTCTGAAAATTGTTGGAAGATGACTTACCGCTATCGTGTTACCTTGGAAGGAATCAAAGGCTTCTTCAGAGTTTATCTGGTGAACGCCACTAACAGCCTGTATACCCTTCACAAGCAGCTCCGTGCAGACCTCGAGTTCCCGCAGGACCAGCAGATCCTGTTCAAGGCCTTCGACGAGGCCGGGAACGTGGCAGGGCGCTTCGCGCTGATGCCGTTGCCGGGCAACAAGGCGGTGGATGAGGTTTCGATGGCAGAAACAGTCAAGTCCGGCATCGTGCGTTACCAGTACTTCTACGATGTCAGTTCCAAGAAATATGTCATAGTCACTTTCGAAGGTGAAGAGCCACTGAAAGAAGTCTCCCTGCCCGTCTGCGTAGAGGCCAAGGGCCCTCTGCCGATTGAATTCGAGCACGGCTACGTGGCCTTCGAAGATCTCCCCGACAACCGTCGCCGCCTCCCCGGCGAAAAACCATCCGGCATCCTCGGCCTCCTAGGCCTTGACGAGGATGAAGACATTGAGGACGAAGACGAAGACGACGAAGACCTCGACGACGAGGACGAAAATGAAGATGACTCCCCCGAAGAAGAGGAAGTCATCTACGACGAAAACGAATAAGCGCTCTGCTTATTCAGCTTCTTTCTCCACGAAAGGTGCGACCTTGCAGAGGTCCACGGTGAAGATGAGGGTGGCGTTGGGTTCGATGCCCTGGTTGCCGCGCTCACCGTATCCGAGGGCAGCGGGAACATAGAGTTCGATGGTGCCGCCTTCGCCGACCTGCTGGATGCCTTCGGTCCAACCCTTGACCACGCGGTTGAGGGTGAAGCGGACGGAGTCGCGGTCAGGAGTGACCTCGTCGAATACATTGCCGTCGAGGGTCTTGCCAACATAGCGTACCCAAACGGTATCCTTGTCGCTGGTGGGTTTCACGCCGCCTTCCTTGATGATCTTGTACTGGAGGCCGCTTTCAAGTTCTACGACGCCTTCCTTGGTCTTGTTCTTTGCGAGGAACTTCTCTTCTGCTTCCTTGTTGGTGAGAAGTTTGAGGGAACGCCTGTTCTCGAGGAACTCGCCGAAGAGACGGTTCATCTCTTCAGGATTGATCTTGAACTGCTCGCCGAATTCAGGATCGCGCATATTGCCTTTGGCCTTTATGAAATCCTTCATACCCTTCTTGATCTGACGATAGTTGAGATCACCGAAATCATATCCCTTGATGAAGGAACCGAAGTTGATACCTACGAGGTAAGAGACGGAGTCCAACTGTGCCTTGCTGGGCTTATAGTCCTTAGCGGTCTTGACGACCTCTTTCACGGTTTCAACGGCTTCTTCGCCTTCTTCCACGTCTGCCTTCTCAGCCTTAGGTGAGCAGGCAACAATTGCAAGTCCTGCTGCGAGGATTGCGAACAAAAAATTCTTTCTCATTGTGTTTATAAGATTATTAAAAAGTTGTTTTCTAAAGTTCCCATGCAAGGGCGGATGCGCCGAGTATAGCGGCATCGGACTCCGGCAACTGAGAGAAGAGAAGTTTAACCTTCCCCTTCCACAAAGGCAGCACGTTGTCGTTCATCGCCTTGAGAGTGGGTTCATATATAAATTCCTTCGCACGAGCGAGACCGCCGAAGAGCACTATCGCCTCGGGAGCGGAGAACTGGATGAAATCCGCCAGTTTCTCGCCGAGGATGCGTCCGGTGAAGTCGAACACGCGGAGGGCCACCTTATCCCCTTCCTTGGCTGCCTCGTAGACATCCTTGGAGGTGATATTCTGAACCTCGCGGAGGAGTGAGGGTTCATCGCTGAGATCCAGCCACTCTCGGGCTGTGCGTGCCACTCCGATGGCGGAGCAGTAGGCCTCAAGGCAGCCTGTGCGGCCACAACCGCAAAGGCGACCGTTATGGCGCACCGCAATGGTATGGCCGAGTTCGCCGGCAAAACCATCGGCACCGTAAACCACCTTTCCATCAATCACGATACCACTGCCGACACCAGTGCCGAGGGTAATCATGATGAAGTGCTTCATGCCCTTGGCAACGCCATAGGTCATCTCACCCACTGCTGCAGCATTGGCATCATTGGTAAGAGAAACGGGAATGCCGCCGCAGGCTTCGGAAAGTTTCTGTGCGAACTTCACCTCGCCGTGGGCTGCCCAGGGAAGATTGGGTGCGAAAGCAATGCTGCCGGTGTAGTAGTTGCCGTTGGGGGCGCCTACACCAATGCCGCGGATCTGACCATGCTTGCCGGACTTAGCCACCAGTTTGATGACCGCATCGGCAAGTTCTTTTATGATAACATCGGCATCCGCGCTGGGATTTGCCTTGACCACGCTCTGTTCAAGAACCTCACCGCGGGCATCGACTATGCCGAGTTTGCTGCTCTGTCCGCCGATATCAATACCTACTACGAAATCTTTTGCCATATCTTAGTCGACTTTGATATCTTTATTCACATTCTTGGAGCCTGCGAATGCATAGTACACGAGGAATGCAAGGCATGCTATGATGAGCCAGTAACTCTGGAGCGAGCCGATGTGGTCTGCCAGAAGGTTCTGCAGGAACGGGATGATGCCGCCGCCGCAGACCAGGGCCATGAAGATGCCGGAGGCCGCTGCGGTGTATTTTCCGAGGCCCTCGGTGGCCAGGTTGAAGATTGCTCCCCACATGATGGAGGTGCAGAGGCCGCAGAGAACCATGAATCCAAGAGAAAGAGGAATCACGTTGCTGCCGACGGTGACATGCACGCTCTCCGGAGTGAAGATGGCGCAGAGCAGGAGGACGATTGCAACGGAACTCATCACGCCGAGCATGGACTTGCTGCTGACCTTGCTGCCCACGGATGCGCCAACGAGACGGCCGATGAGCATGCTGAACCAGTAGAATCCGATCATGGTGCCGGCGATTGCAGGGCCTACCCAGTCAAGACCGGAATAGTATACATTGGCGGTGTTGGGGATACCAACCTCGATGCCAACATAGAAGAAGATGGCGATTGCGCCGAGCACGAAGTGACGGAAGGAAAGTGCGCTGTGAGGATCCTTCTCGGCCTTGCCAGCGAGACGTGCCGCCTTCTCTTCGGGGGTCTCCATGTGAGGTTCGGGGATCCGGGTGAACCAGATGATGAGGAATGCGATGGCAAAGATGGCCATTGCGATGATCATCACGGGAGCCGCCTTGGCAACGGTAGCGTCTTCGATGCTTCCGCCGATCAGCCAGCCGACGAAGATAGGAGCGATGGTGCCGCCGGTGGAGTTGCAGGTGCCGCCCCACTGGATGAGTTGGTTACCCTTGTTGCCGCCGCCGCCCAGAGTGTTGAGCATGGGGTTCACCACGATGTTGAGCATGCACATGGAGAAGCCTGCCACGAATGCGCCGAGCACATAGACCAGGAAACTCTCCACGTATCCGGAAAGGAACTGGATTCCTACTCCGATGAAGCCCACCGTAACGGCTGCGAGAGCAGTGACTTTATAGCCCTTGCGCTTGAGGATCAGGCCTGCGGGGATACCCATACATGCATAAGCAATGAAATTGGCGAGGGTTCCAAGTTGGGAAAGAGCCTTAGATGCGCCGAACTGGTTGGTTACGATCACACCCATGGAACCGGCAAGGTTCGTCACGAACGCAATCATAAAAAAGAGTGCGAACATCACCACGATGGCCGGGGTATAGTTCTGTTTTTTTACTTCGTTTGCCATATTGATAATAATTGATTGTTTCTGTTATTCAAGAGCCTTCAGGTTCTGTTCATTGACTATCGGACGGCCTTCGGAGGTGTAGGCGTAGTCCATACGGGAGGCATAGTGCTCCTCAACCTTGCGGCGGACCATCTTCATCGTGCTGTTCAACATGCCGTTGGCGATGGTGAAAGCCTCATCGCAGATGACGACTGCATTAGGCAGCCAGCGATCCGGGAACAGAGAATCGTGCGGGCCACCTGTCTTGTAGGTATCGATTTCTGCCTGAATCTTGAGAAGCATGGCTTCACGGCCTTCGCGCGTTTTGGGATCGAGCCCCTGAGCCCTGACGAAATCGGAAAGATTATCCTTATTGGGAACGATAAGGCAGATGGTGTAAGGGTTCTGGTTGTTGTGCAGCACGGCAGCTTCGACATATTTGGAAACCTCGGGGAGGCTGTCCTCGAATGCCTCGGGAGAATACTTCTCGCCGTCTGCAGAAATCAGCAGGCTCTTGAAGCGGCCCACGACATAGAGAAAGTCGGGATCCCAGGGGCAGATATAGCCCATGTCGCCGGTATGCAGCCAGCCATCCACGATAGTGTCTGCAGTAGCCTTGGGATTCTTCCAGTATCCTGCCATGACGTTCTCTCCGCGGATAACAATCTCGCCCTTGGTGCCGACAGGAACTTCTTCACCCTTATCATCGCAGATCTTGCAGTCCATCGGACGCACTATGCGGCCGGAGGAGCCGAAAATGGCGTGGCCGGAGGAGTTGGCGCAGATGATAGGAGTCGCTTCGGTGAGGCCGTATCCCTGGAACATCGGCATACCTACTGCGCAGAAGAAGCGCTGAAGTTCGATGTCGAGGAGTGCACCGCCGCCAACGAAGAACTGCATCCTGCCGCCGAAACTCTCGCGAACCTTCTTGAAAAGAATCTTGTCGAAGAGCCATACGAGAGGCTTACGCCAGAACGTGCCGCCTGTGCCGCGGTTATAGTACTCCTTATTGTATTTGATTGCATTACTGACCGCAAAATTGAAGAGTTTTTCGGTCGTTGCACCTTTGGCCTTAATGCCGGACTCGATGTTCTTCTTGAAGTTGCGGGCCAGTGCGGGCACCGACAGCATCACGTGCGGACGAGTCTCCTTTATGGCCGTAGGAACGTTCTTAAGGGTTGCGAGGGCATTCTTGCCGATGGGCACGAAAGCGATGCTTCCGCCATAAGACATCATCGTGTACATGCCTGCCACGTGCGCGAAGCAGTGGTCCAGAGGCAGGATGATCAGCATCACGCTGTTCTCTTCGACGGAGATAACGGATGCCCCCTGCGCGACGTTCGCGGTGTAGTTGCGGTGCGTGAGAAGAATTCCTTTCGGATCGGCGGTGGTGCCGGAAGTGTAGCTGATATTCGCATAATCATCCGGGCCGATTGAAGTGTAGCGGTCCACAAAGGCCTGCTTGTTCTTTGCAAGGAATTCATCGCCCATCGCCATCACTTCCGAAATGCGGATTTCACCTTCCTGGAGCTGGTCTACGAAGAAAGCGGTATCGTCGAAGACTATAACCTTCTTGACTTCCGGGCATTCAGGCATGATTTCACGAATCCTGGGGAGATGGTTGGCGGAGACGAGCACCCACTTGCTGTCGGAGTGATGGATGCGGAAGATGAGGTCTGCCGCGCTTCCGAGGTTCACCGAGAGGGGGACATCGGTCGCACCTGCATACATCGCGCCGAGTTCGGCGAGTATCCACATTGACCGGCTCTCTGAAAGGAGGGCGATCTTGTCGCCTTTTTCAAGACCGAGGGCCATCAGACCGGCTCCGATGCGGTAGGCCGTCTCACGGGTCTGCTCCTGGGTTATCTCCTTCCACTGTCCGTCCACTTTCTCACGAAGATAAACGTGGTCCGGGAACTGGTGGGTGTACTTCTCGACAAAGTCGATAATCGTAGGTCTGGTTTTGTCTGTCATTAGTTATGTGATTTTATCAGAAATCGGTGGTTTTGGGCTTGGGTGCAGAGAACAGACCGAACATCTGGGCGTCGATCATGTCGGTGACCTTCTCGAAGTCTTCCGGCTTGTTGCCGAACTTGATGTTGTCGGCGTCGATCACCAGCAGGTTGCCCTTGTAGTCGGCAATCCAGTTCTCGTACTTCTCGTTGAGCCCGGTAAGATAGTCTATGCGTATGCTGCGCTCGTATTCACGGCCGCGCTTCTGGATCTGGGCAATCAGGTTCGGGATGCTGCTCTTGAGGTAGATGAGCAGGTCCGGATAGCCCACGAGGCTCATCATGAGGTCGAACAGGTCGGAGTAGTTCTCGAAATCACGGGAACTCATGAGGCCCATGTCGTGCAGGTTGGGGGCGAAGATACGGGCATCCTCGTAGATGGTGCGGTCCTGGATGATGATGTCATCCGTCTTGGAGATATCCACCACATCCTTGAAGCGCTTGTTCAGGAAATAGATCTGGAGATTGAACGACTAGCGGGCCATATCCTCATAGAAATCAGAGAGATAGGGGTTGAAGTCCACCGATTCGAACTTGGGGATCCATCCGTAATGCGCGGCCAGCATCTTGGTGAGCGTGGTCTTGCCGCTTCCGATATTACCTGCAATAGCGATATGCATGACTTTTAGTGTTTTGTGTTATCTGAACAGGCCGAAGAGTTGGGCGTCGATGCGGTCTGTGATCGCTGCGAAGTCTTCGGGATTATTTTTAAAATCTATGTTGTCGGTTTCCACTATGAGCAGCGAACCGGTGTATTTGGAAATCCATTCCTCGTAGTGGCGGTTGAGACCGTCGAGATACTCGATGCTGATGCTCTGCTCGTAGTCCCTGCCGCGCTTCTGGATATTGGCCACCAGGTGTTCTATGCCGGATTTGAGGTAGATGAGGAGGTCCGGTTGCTTGACGGTGCTCATCATCAGTTCAAAGAGTTGCATGTAGGTCTGGTAGTCGCGGTCGGAGAGGTTGCCCATTTCGTAGTTGTTGGCGACGAAAATGTAAACGCCCTCGGAAATGGTGCGGTCCTGGATGATGGTTTCCTTGGATTTGGCGATTTCCAGAACGTCTTTGAAGCGCTGTGCCAGGAAGTAGGTTTCCAGATTGTAGGACCAGCGGGGAATGTCTTTGTAGTAGTCTTCCAGATAGGGGTTGTAGGTAACCGACTCAAACTGCGGTTTCCACCCATAATGCTCTGCGAGCATCCTTGTGAGGGTGGTCTTGCCGCTGCCGATATTACCTGCTACGCCTATATGCATCAGTACACTTTTTGGTCTTAACCTACAAATTTAATATTTTATTTTGAATATTATTCAAATTGGCTCTCTGCTCGCTCAGTGTTCCCGGTCTGCAGTTTTTTTGGGGACCGAGAACATTTTTGGCCTTTTTTGTTCCTGGTCTTCGGTTTTTTGGGGGACCGGGAACAGTATTTTTGTATTTTTGTGGTATGAAGATCAAGAGATTTGTCTGCAATGCCTTTCAGGAGAACGCGTATGTGGTTTCGGAGGGAGCAGACTGCATTATCATAGACCCTGGATTCACTTCCAGTGAACTGCCGGCCCTGTACGACTACCTGGCCGCGGAAGGCCTCACCCCGACAGCTATACTCCTCACCCACTCGCACCCGGATCATGTCTGCGGCCTCCAGGCATTGGTAGAACGATTTGGAATTGCGGTGCAAGCCGGTGCAGCCCTATACGGTTTTACGGTAATCAAAACCCCGGGCCATACGCCCGACAGCGTCTGCTACTACAACGAAGCCGAACACATCCTCTTCACCGGCGACACCCTCTTCGCCGGCACGATAGGCCGCACCGACCTCCCCGGCGGCAACTACGACGACGAAATACGGTCGATAATGGAAAAACTGATCTTCCTCCCCGGCGAAACGGTCATCTACCCCGGCCACGGCCCCGCCAGCACCATCGCCCGCGAACGCATCCAGAACCCCTTCCTGGAGCCCTTCAATGAACGGGAAGAATTAGATCTTGATTGATTTGTCCGCCTTCAAGTCGGTGCCGTTACACGCTAGGCAGGAAGTCCAGGGAGCGGGCTCCGAACTCCAGAAAGGATCCGACTCAGGAAGTCCCAGTGCAATAAAAGCGGCAGTGCACAGGTACAGGCTGCCGGTCGAGATGTAATACTCCCCTATATGGGGCTGGTATCCGCAGAAACCCGGACGCAGCCATCCTTCTGAATCGAAAGTACCGGGAGCAGCCATCTGCCTGCGCATCACGGCAGTCAGCGCGCAACGCACCTGGGCCGGATTCAGTTTCTTTGGCAGGATATGCCTGTAGCAGACGTCCGACAATGCCTGGAAAGCGCCGAAGCGATAAGCCAGCGACCGGCCTATGGCAGGATAAGTCCCCTCCGGCGAAATCAGCCTCTCCTGGATTGCCGCGAAACGCGCGTAGCGGGCAGCTTCCGTATCGTAGTATTCAGCACCCGGCAAACAATGCTTTTTCAGCACATCCAACACCTGCATCATCATTGGATGGATGACGAAACTGTTATAGTAGTCCATATGGAAGGCAGGGCCGTCGCCAAACCACCCATCACCCTTGTACCACTCGTTCATAAAGCAGTCGAATGCGTGCTCGATGGGACCGAACTCGCACTCGCCGGTAACCTCATACAGAAAAGCTTCGATAATGGCTGAGAAAAGCAGCCAGTTATTATTCCCGGGAGTAATTACCCGTGAAGATTTCATCTCCTTTACCAGCCTCTCCTGCGTAACAGAGTCCAGCCTGGGCCACAGCTGCGTGGGTGCCCTCAACAGGCCGTGAGCAAGAAATGCCGCGTCTACCAGAGGCTGCTTCCCATCGTTGAAATTCAGATAATCGGGGCTTTCAGGGTCTACCGCCTGGCTGATTGCCCGCACCGAAAGATCGATGTATTCCGCCCTCAGTTTCCCTTCGGGTGTTTCATCCGGGCCAAGTTCCAGCCACGGGGCGATCCCCGTCATCGTACGCCCAAGAGCTTCGAGGTGCGTAAACGGCCTTCTTGGCCTCTTGACCGAATCAAGCGACTCCACGGGCATATTAGCCTTCAGCGTCCCCTCCGCAAGATTGGTCAGCACCGGTCTTGCGATACGGTCCATAGACGAAAGCCAGAAATCCCTGTCTTCATTCTCGCTCCAGCGCGTTTTTTGGGAAGAGCATGACAGAACGGCAAGCGCCATTGAGGCGAATGCAAGAGTTTTAATTATACCCATACACTTATAATTCCATTACTCGGATACCACGGGGCTCGATCCATGGATTCTCTATTTCTAAACCATCGGCGAAAACCAGCAGCTGGGGCTCGTCGCTGATATTGACAATAAACAAGGCTGAGCCACCATCCTTCGCTTTCCACTTTCCGCTATAAAGCAGGGGCACGCTTTTCTTTATTCCTGGAGCGGATTTCTCATCCCTGGACGCATAGATGGACACTTTGGAAATGTCTATATCCGCATAAGGAACATCAATCAGGGGTGCTCTCTCCAACTCGCCGTATAGCAGATACTTCGAATACTCCCGGCGGGTTTCCGCAAGGCGTCTCAGGAAGTCCATCTCCGGCTCGCGCATTTCATCGAGAAATGCATGGTAGTTTGCAATCATCGGCTGCATGCCGAACACGAACGAACGCGCCTGCTCCATCCTGAATTGCAGATTATACTCATCCGGAAGCGTTGTTTCGCATCCTTCGGGCCGGAATTCCACCGGCCAGAGTTCGTCGTAAGGAGGATACACCAGAGAACTGTAACTGCCGAAGGTGATGGCATAATCGTGATAGACCGCCTGGAAGAGCGGGATAGCCTCAGCATTACCTCCGATATAACGCTCCCTGCTAACTGCCAGCGTCAGGAATAAATCCAAATCCGCAATCCAATCCTCCCCGGAGCCCTCCCCGGCAAGGACGGCGCCCGGGTCATTCTCCCTGATATCCGAAGCCATCCTGGAAAAGTCCTTGACCCAGTAACTGCCCCCGGAAAGCGGATGTCCGTGATTCGGGTCGAAGCAGCGCAATGCGAGGCATGCTTCATCCATATAAATGCCGCCCACGCCGTAATCCCTCAACAGGGTATCCGCCATTCCCACATATTTGTCCGTCCAATAATCGCAACTGAGGCACATGGCGGCGATCCCATGTCCGGTAAAGGCGTTTGAAACAGTTGTAGAGGGCTCTCCATGCGCATTCTTCAAAGAGTATGGCGTAGCATCTTTCCACTCCGGGACGGATGTACCCCAGCGGAATGAATTCATATAAACCAGGCTGTTGACACCCTCGCCCACGGCTGTTTGCACCGCATCACGAAAATGCTCCGCCCCCTCCCTCGGAGGAAGGTAATGAGGGAAATCTTCGTCATGGCCACATCCGCACCACCAATGCCATAGCACGCTCACGGGAATGCCGGAAATCTGCTGAAGATGCAGCGCATCCGGCAGAACATTTTCCGACCTTCCTCGGTTCCAAACCCACAATCCGGTGCCAAGCACCCATTCGGGAATTTGATGATTGGCCAGGCGGCTCTGCTTGCACCAGCATTGCTCCTTCGCCCACTTCCGGTAGATCTTTGCGGCGGATAGCCAGTCCCCCTTGAAAGGACCGGTAATCACTTCATAATCAGGCGAAAAACTTCTGTCCCCCAAAGCCGGGAAGTGCTTCACAAAGAAGCAGGTACCAAGTGTGTCGAATTCTATTGTATAGTTCTTTGTATAAGAAGACTTGTCGTTCGTGGCAAAGTAAATACCGTCACCGGATTCCCTGTCATACAACGCCATCATCTGCATGGCCATCTGTCCGGGACTGTCCTGGCTGAAACGCACAATCGGCTTATCCGGGCCTATGCCGGATCTGGGATCCTTTTCCAGCCTTCCAAGCCAACTGGAAACGGCCAGATCCTCATTCTCCATCTTCCCATAATGGAGGATAGGATAGCGCACGGAAACAACCCCCCTGCCCGAAAGGCCCTTCAGGGAAAGACCCCAATGCAGCATCGAATCCCCCTTTTCCAGGCGCACCGTAGCAAGCACTTTAATCCCGTCTTCGGTCTGCCAACGCATTTTCAGCGTTCTCCGTCCTATCTTCCTTATACTTTTGACTTGCCGGGCCTGCGCCAGCAAACTGTCGGAGGCATCCCTCAACTCCCACAACGGAGCACCGGTGGCAGCATCGAGCGCCTCTCGCATCCTCCCATCCTCCGGCAAATCCGCCCGACAGGCGCAAAACGCAACTGCCAGAATAGCGAGAGCCAGAGTTTTAAGAGGATAAACCATTATGCCAGCGTCTGTCCGCCGATGAACTCCCGCATGATGGATGTCGGGGGGATGGCGGCGATTTCCATGGGTTTGAGGGCGGTGACTGGCTCGATGAATTTGAGCAGGTCCTGCGCCTTCTGATAGGCCGGGGAAGCCTCCGTGACCCCGTAAAGCAGCGGTTCCGCATAGTACTTGAGCAGCGGCAGGTCATAGAGGGTGGAGGAGTTGAACACCACGCGAGCGTTCTCCTCGAAGGGGAAAATGTTGCGGGTCTCTCCCCTGCGGACGCTGGGCCAGCGGAGGATGTTTTCTTCCGGGCTGATGCCGCGCACGCGGTTATCCCTCACTATCCTGCGCAGCAGGCGCTTATCCGTGGTGGAACCATGCACCTTGGTGCCCCCGGGAAGAGCGGAAAGTGCGGAAATATAAACGTTGTAGATGCGGCTCCTGTCCACATCCGGAGTGAGTTCCGGATTCAGCGCATGGATGCCTTCCATGAAGAGCATGTCGTTCTCTTCCAATTTCATGCGGCGGCTCTCGTCGAAGATGGTCCGGCCTTCCTTGAAATCGAACTTCGGAACGATGATTTCCTTGCCGGCGATAAGGTCGTTCAGATTTTCGTTCAGCAGTTTCACGTTCATCGCTCCCAGGCACTCGAAATCGTAGTCCCCGTTCTCATCCTTCGGGGTATGCTCGCGATCCACGAAATAATTGTCCAGTTCTATCACCTTGGGGCTGATGCCCAGCACCTGGCACTGCTGCGCGATACGCAGGGAACTGCTGGTCTTGCCGCTGGAAGACGGCCCGGACATCATCACGATCTTTGTCTTCTTCTTGTGCCAGAAGATCTGGTTGGCGATTTCGGCATACTTGCGCTCCTGACGGGCTTCGCAGAGGTTTATCAGGCGTATGGCCGCACCATCCGCAAGCACAGCATTCAACTTCTCGATACTGTCTATCCCTACTGCCGAGCACCAGTCGGCATACTCGCGGCGAGCCGCTTCGATTTTGGAAATTTCTTCGCTCATAGCATCTTTTTCAAATAAGGTCCGGTCACCGATTTCTTGTCGGCCGCAACCTGCTCCGGAGTGCCTGTGGCAACGATTCTCCCGCCTTTGCGCCCGCCCTCGGGGCCCATGTCGATGAGGTAATCCACGCTCTTCAGCACGTCCAGATTATGTTCAATTATTATTATCGTATTGCCTTGATCGGCGAGTTGCTCCAGCACGCCGAGAAGTGTCTTTATATCTTCGAAATGCAGACCCGTAGTGGGCTCGTCCAGGATGTAGACGGTGTTGCCGGTGCTCTTGCGGAAGAGTTCCGCCGCCAGTTTCATGCGCTGGCTCTCGCCTCCGGACAGCGTGACCGAACTCTGGCCGAGCCGAACATATCCCAACCCGACATCCACCAGCGCCTTCAGTTTAGGGGCGATCTTCGGATTCTTGCCAAAGAATTCATACGCCTCGCTGATGCTCATTTCCAGCACGTCGTTGATGTTCTTTCCCTTGTAGTGTACCGCCAGAGTATCTTCCTTGTAGCGTTTTCCGCCGCAGACCTCGCAAGGCACGCTCACGCTGGGGAGGAAGTTCATCTCTATCAACTTTATGCCGGCACCCTTGCATTCCTCGCAGCGCCCACCGGGCACGTTGAAGGAGAAGCGGCCCGCCTTGAAGCCGCGCACCTTGGCATCCGGGGTGTCCTCGAAGAGGGAGCGGATGTCGTCGAATACGCCGGTGAAGGTGGCAGGATTGCTTCGCGGAGTGCGGCCGATGGGGCTCTGGTCTACCTCGATCACCTTGTCGATGTTGCGTATGCCTTCCAGGTCCTCGTAGGGAAGGGGTTTTTCTATCGAACGGAAGAATCTCTTTTTCAGGATGGGGACAAGCGTCTCGTTCACCAGTGAACTCTTGCCGCTGCCGCTGACGCCTGCTACGCCGATGATGCATCCCAGCGGGAAGTCCACCGTCAGGTTTTTCAGGTTGTTCCCGCTCGCCCCCTTCAGTGTCAGCATCTTCCCGTTCCCCTGTCTCCTCTTCTTCGGCACCTCGATTCTCTCTTCGCGATTCAGGTATCGCAGGGTGGCGGACTTGTTTTCGCCGGCCTGCGCGAGGGCTCCATTATAGAAAATCCGCCCGCCTTCGTCACCAGCGCCGGGCCCAACGTCCGTCAGCCAGTCCGCCGCCCGCATCGTCGCCTCGTCATGCTCCACGACAATCACGGTATTCCCCTCGTCGCGGAGTTCCTTCAGGGAATTGATCAACTTGATATTATCCCGCTGATGCAAGCCTATCGATGGTTCGTCCAGGATATAAATCACATTCACCAGACGCGAACCGATCTGAGTTGCAAGGCGGATTCGCTGGCCTTCGCCGCCAGACAACGAGCCGGTGGCACGGTCCAGCGAAAGATAATCCAGACCCACATCCATCAGGAAAGAAACGCGGTCCTTCAGTTCCTTCAGGATATCCCGGGCAATGGTGCCGGCGCGATGCGAAAGTTTGCCGGGAAGCGTCCCCAACCATTCGTGCAACTCGCTGATTTCCATAGCCGAAACCTCAGAAATCGTCTTCCCGTCTATCTTGAAACAATTGGTCTCCTCGCGCAGTCGGGTGCCGTGGCATACAGGGCAGACCACCTTATCTTCTATATGATCCACTATCCCCGGCCAGTTCACCATCTGCGAACTCATACCGTCTCCGATGCGGAAGAATTCGTCGGAGCCGTAGACCAGCAGCGACACCACCTCATCCGGCAGCGCAGCGATCGGCTCATGCAGGGAGAAATTGTACTTGCGGGCGATGGCCCGGATCACCTCGAACTTCTTGTTCTCCCGCACCTTTCCGAGCGGCACGATTCCCCCGTCAGCGATGCTGATTTGCGGGTCGGGGATGATGGTTTCGGGGTTTACATCCACCACCGTTCCCAGACCTTTGCAATGCGGGCAGTACCCTTCGGGGGAGTTGAAGGAGAAGGTGTGTGGCGCGGGTTCCTGCAAGGAAACGCCCGTCTCCGGATCCACCAGATGCTTGGAATAATGATGCAGGGCGCCAGTCTCGTGGTCGAGTATGGCAAGCGAGCCTTTGCCAGCACCCAGTGCAGTCATGACCGAAGCACGCACGCGTTTTTCATCTCCCTCGCCGGGCTTCAGTTTATCGATCACCAACTCGATGAAATGCCCCTTGTATCGGTCCAGGGACTCGACTTCGTTCAGGCTGAGTATCTCGCCGTCGATGCGCACCTGGGCATAGCCCTTCTTGCGCAGCGATTCGAAGAGTTCGCGGTAATGGCCCTTGCGTCCTCGCACCAGAGGCGCCAGGAGCAGGCATTTACGGCCGGCGAACTCCCTCATTATCAGGTCCACGATCTGCTCGTCGGTGTAGCGCACCATTTCCTTGCCGCTCACAGGCGAATAGGCGGTGGATGCACGGGCATAAAGCAGGCGCAGGAAGTCGGATATTTCGGTGATGGTGCCGACCGTGGAACGGGGATTGTTGCCGGTGGTCTTTTGTTCTATTGCAATGATGGGGCTCAGTCCTTCGATGCTTTCCACCTGGGGTTTGTCCAGTATCCCCATGAAGTGTTTGGCGTATGGAGAAAGCGTGTTCAAATATCGGCGCTGGCCTTCAGCATAGATGGTATCGAATGCCAGCGAACTTTTTCCACTGCCGCTGAGGCCGGTTATAACCGTGAACTTGCCGCGCGGGATATCCACGTCGACATTCTTCAGGTTATTGGCCTTGGCACCGCGTATCTTTATGAACTGATCCTTACTCACAAGGAAACAAAAATACAAAATATTTTCTCTCCCCGTGCCCGATTTGCTATATTTGCGCTATGAAACGGCTTTTATTATTGGCGGCAGTTCTGCTGCTCGCGGGCTGCACCGGCCATCTGAAGACCGGGGACCTGGTTTTCGTGGGAATACCGATGGACTATAGTCTGGAAGAAGACACTATGGACGGGGCTATCAGCGCTGCCACCGGGCAGGGCGGCCTCAACCTCATTCACGTAGCGATTCTGGAAGTGGGCAAAGACAGCACCTGGATCATCGACGCCACCATCAAACGCGGCGTGGACCGCTATCCGCTGGATACTTTCCTCACCAACTTCACCCTGAAGGACGGCTCGCTTCCTACCTTTATAATAAAGCGTCTGAAGAACGACAGGCACGCCGCCGAATACGTGGAAAATGCTAAGAAGTTCGTGGGACTCCCCTACGACGTGGCTTTCCTCCCGGACAACGGCGCAATGTACTGCTCCGAACTGGTGCGCGAAAGTTATCGTACACCGGAGGGGGAGTATCTCTTCGAAGAGAAACCTATGAATTTCAAGAATGCCGAGGGCGTATTCCCGCTCTACTGGCAGCAACTCTTCGCCCTCATCGGCCAGGAAATCCCGCAGGACATCCCCGGCACCAATCCGCAGGACATGTCGCAGGATCCCTGCCTGTCCGGACGGGCAATATCACTCAGCCTCCAGCAGTAGCACGCGGGACGACCAGTCGCTACGCAGAGATGCTTTCACGTTGTTAGTCGCAGGTATCTCGAGACCGGATTCCATCAGGAAACGACCACTGAAACTCTTGCCCTCGTAAGCGAGTGGCTTGAGGTCCAGGCGGTTGAGTTCCGTTACCTTGTATTTGCGGTCCGGATCGAGCCCGGAGAGGCGCAGACGCGGGAAATGATCGTCATAGAAATTGTGCGTCCTCCACCAGTACACTACCGCCTTGTCGAGTTTCTCGGAGGTGTACATCATCGAAGCGTAACCCTTCTCGTCGTAGGGAGACACGAGCCTGTGGATGTCGCCGAACTGTACTATGGGACGGATGCGCTTGTAGTCCGATATCGCCTTGCGGCAGATATCCTTTTCCTCCTCCGTCATATCCTTGGGCTGGATCTCCATCCCCAGACGGCCGCTCATCGCCACGTCTATCCTGTATTTGAGAGATGTGGTGCGACGTACGGTATGGTTGGGGGTGGCGCTGATGTGCGCTGCCATCGCTATCGCCGGGAAGAAATAGGAGGTTCCCCACTGGATGTAGATGCGTTGGAGGGCGTCGGTATTGTCGGATACCCAGAACTCGTCGAACCAGGGCAGGACACCCCAGTTGGCACGGCCACCGCCGGATGCGCAGTCCTGAATGGTGAGGTCCGGGTAGGCCTCACGCACGCGGTCGCATAGTGCCGCAAATCCTTCCCAATAGGCTATGTTGGAGCAGTCCATCGCCAGTTTGCAGTTCGCATCCCACTTGATATAAGCGATGTCCGGATTCTCCTTCATCAGATTGTCTATCACGCTGAAAGCGAAGTCCTGCACCTCTTTCTTGGCGAGATTAAGCACCACCTGGGTGCCGCCGCGGCCCTGCACTATCTCGCGATTTTCACTCTTGACAATCCAGTCCGGATGGGCCTCGTATAGTTCGCTGACGGTGTTGGTCATCTCAGGCTCAACCCAGATGCCGAACTTGATGCCTTTTTCGGTGGCCGCCTTGACCAGCGAGCCCACTCCGCCGGGGAGTTTGCGGGTATCAACCACCCAGTCTCCCAGCGATGTATGGTCGTTGTTACGGGGATATTTGTCTCCGAACCATCCGTCGTCCATGACGAAGAGTTCTCCGCCCATTCCGGCGATATCGTCCATCATCTGAAACATCCCAGCCTCGTTGATCTTGAAATATACTCCCTCCCAACTGTTCAGGAGAATCCTGCGTTCCACATCGCCATGGCGCAGCATGTATTTGCGGCCCCAGCGGTGGAAATTACGGCTGGCTCCGCTCAGACCGGAATCGCTGAAGGTCAGTGCGAGATGCGGCGTGGCGAAGGATTTGCCCTTTGCCAGCACCACGTTGTCGTGCTCGGGATAGATGCCGGCGAAGAAATGATGATAGTCGCTGTCGTTGGTCTGGAAACGGAGTTCATAGTTCCCGCCCCAGCAGAGCGCGGCACCTATAATGCGGCCGGCATCTTCGCGAGGTTTGCCGTCCAGTGAAATCATCACCTCCGCATGGGAGGTCTGGGAGTTTCTGGCACCGTCGATATTGCGGATCATCTTCCATCCGCGGGTGAGAGGCTCCGAGTTTACACGGGCCTCGTTCGCCCAGGTGCCGTAGAGCGTGGAAATCCACACGTCATCGTAGCGTATGGGCAGATGGCCTGAGTCGAAACGCGTCAGCGTAACAGGCTTTTTACCCTCGTTGACGGTCTCAATCCAGGTCTCTATCATATCCTGGTCCCTGAAGGTTTTATAATAAATCTTCACCCTCAGCGGATAGTAATTATCCTTGCAGTTGACGCAAAGGACCTGTCCGCCTTCCCATGCCTGGAGGGAAGTATCCTCCACCCATAATTGGACCGTACGGTTGCCGTCGGGATGGATGGCGGCGAAGGCCGCTTCTTCTGTGGCGATTACTCCGTAGCAGGGATATGCCCGCTGAGCGGAATAATTATCCAGCGCTCCCTTGGTGAGATCGGGCAGTTTTGCGCCGTAATAGACTATTTTCAATTCGGCTCCGGGATCGGCCTGAAAGGCCATGGTGGTGTTTGCCGTGTTCAGGGCAATAATGCTTGCCAGAAGGACTAATACATTCATTATCGTAGGTGTTATTAATTATCAGGAAATGCTTCCGCGTTTCTCCGCCAGTTCCGCCTGGATCTTAGCCATCTTGTCGCGGGTAAGCGGATAGAAGAATACTATCACTACCGCCAGCGCTGCTACTGCGGCGGGAATCCAACTCATCAGGAGTTTGAGGCCGTTGATGGCCTCGGGGGTCTGCACGGCACCGGCGGTGGTGTCATAGTCGAACGCCGCCAGCAGCCACATAACCGCCGCTCCGCCGAAGGCTCCACCGAACTTCTGCGCCATTGAGGAGGAAGAGAAAATAAGGCCGGTGGAAGCGCTTCCGTCGCGGTTTTCCGCGAAGTCACTCACATCCGCATACATGCTCCAGACCATGGGGAAGAGCACGCCTGTGCAGATGCTCACCAGCACCTGCAGCACCAGCATCCACCAGTATCCCGCACCGCTCACGGGCACGTAGAAGAAGAGGATACTGAGCACTATCAGCGAAGCGAACGAGAGCATGTAGGTCGCCTTCTTCCCCAGCTTCGCCGCCAGCGGAACCGCCAGCGCCACTCCTATCATATTGCACACCTCGCCTATCGAAAGGAAGAGACCGGCGTAGAAGAGGAAACTCCATCCGCCCAGGCTCAGATGCACATCGGCGCCGATCACATCACTGAAGTAGTATGCCACCACGCTGCCGCGTATGGTGCAGAAGAGGTTCGAGCAGAGCGCCGCGCCGATCAGTATCCACCAGGGACCATTGCGCAGCAGGGATTTGAGGTCGCTGCCGACCGAAACGGTGCTGACTGTATGCAGTTTCTCGCGGGTGAGGCCAAAACAGCAAAGGAAGAGGATGAGGCAGGCAGTTGCAATCACGAACATGGCGTGCTGCCAGCCTGCGGAAGTGTCATATCCGCCCAGGGCGTTGCAGAGGGGCTCCCAGCAGAAGAGCGCGATGAAACTTCCGCCGTATGCGAAGAACATGCGGAAGGAACTCAGCACGGTCTTGGTGTCGGAATCGTCCGTCATCACCCCCAGCATCGCCCCGTAAGGCACGTTGATGCCGGTGTAGACCGTCATCATCAGGATATAGGTCACATACGCCCAGACCAGTTTCACGGTGGCGCTGGCGTTCGGCGTGGTGAAAAGGAGGATACCGCAAAGCGCGAAGGGCGCTGCCATCAGCAGCAGGTACGGACGGTACTTCCCCCAGCGGGTATGCGTGCGGTCTGCCAGTATGCCCATCATCGGGTCGCTGACCGCGTCCCAGATGCGGGTGATTACCAGAAGGAGGGCCACCTGGTCCAGCCGGAGGCCGAAAATGTTGCTGTAGAAGAAAGGCAGGTAGTACGAGAATATCTTCCAGAACATCGAGGAAGACATATCCCC
>JAFZIX010000110.1 GCA_017554135.1 Bacteroidales bacterium
ATATCATCATCAGCAGCGGCAAATGCCGGAATAATATCGTTTCCGTTTAAACTAATGTAAAAGAGCTGATCTGCATTATAGTTCATATACCCACATAGTTTATAGTACTCTGTCTCCTCATTTTCTTCGGGTTCCTCCGGCTCGGGTTCCGGTTCGTATTTGATGCCCAGGGCCTCAGCCTTTTTGAGGCGGCGCTGGACCATTCCGAGGGACATGTCCAGGTCCTTGGCAATCTCGCGGAGGGACTTGCCCTGGTGCTGAAGCTTGAGGATGTCCTGGATCTCTTCGGTCTCGTAGTCCTTGGTGGGAATCTTGAGGTGGTCGCCCTCTCTGCCGTATTCACGGAATTCGAACTTGAGGAATCCGTCCACCTTGTTGACATCGTAGATGATCACGTTGTCGGCGTCGTAGAGGTACTCGCCGGTGCGGACCTTGACCTGCTTGACGTAGCGGAGGTTGGGGTCTTTGGCGCTGCGGGCGATGGCGATTCCGGCATCAAAGAAGTTGATGAGTTTGGCGGAACCGGCAAGGTCGTTCTGCGTGATGGGCTCGTAGCCGCGACGCTTGGGCGTGTGGGCGATGACAATGATGGTGAGGTGGTACTTTTTCTTCAGGCGGATGATTTTCATCATGAACTGGCCGGCGGTGGCTCCCTTCTCGGAGTCGTTGCAGGCGAAGGTGATGTTGTCCAGGACGAAGAATTGGATGCCACGTTTGGCGGAGTCCTCGATGGAGTCCAGGATGGCTTCCTCCAGATCTTCTCCGACGATGAGTTCGGGGTCGATCTCTGCCCGCTCGAAGTTGTCGGGGAAGGTGTGGACCTGGTTGGTGACCGGGTCGGTGTAGCGCATCTGGAACTGCTTGTCGGCAAGTTCGAGGTCGATGAAGAGGAGCGGCTCTCTCCAGGCGATTTCTTCGGCAATCTGGGTGACGAAGATGGACTTACCTACGCCGGATGAGGCGAAGATGACGGTGCATTCGTACTCGACGATGAGGCCGTGGAAGAAGGAGCGGGGGTCTGGACGCTCGCGGGAGTCCTTGATCCAGTCGTTGGCTTTCTTGACGGAGAAGATGCCGCGCTTTTTGGGCGCTCGTTTGGCTTTCTCTACCTCCTGCTTGATGCCTTCGACGGGACTCAGGACTTTGCTTCCGGGGGCGGTGCTCATAAGCGGCCCTCCTCTAAGCGTTTGATGTCTGCCTCGCGGTAGTAAACCGAGCGGCCGATGTGGATGGCTTTGAGGTAGCCGCATTTGTCCCAGCGCCAGAGGGTGGTGTCATCCACTTTTAAGCGCTCGCGTGCGGCGGCCTTGGTGATGCGGGCGTCCCTACTCGCTTCTTCCTTTTCGGTGAGTATTTCACCCACCACGGTGCGGATGGCCTCCTCGAGGTCATCACGGCTTACGACAATCTGAATTGTTCTTTGGTCGTTTTCATTTAACTCAAACATAACTATGCCAGTGCCGGGTAGGCCTAGCCATTATCGGCCCCCGAGTCGCCTGGTGTTGTCGTGTCAATCACTCATGGCACAGCGTCTTCACGACATTGCAAAGTTCACATGAGGAGTTTTTTCCGCAAAACGTTTTATAGAAAAATTTTACCCCTTGAAATCGCTGGAAATCAAGGGGTTAACTTGCGGTGAAAACCGAAAATTCTGCGAAAAACTGCGGAGAACTGCGGCCGCAGTTGCGGGAGGTTTTATTCGACGCAGGATTTGATGATGGAGATGTCTATCTTCTTGATCTGGTTGGTCCAGACGTTGAGGCGGTTGATGTCATTTTTGGTGACACCGATGCTGTCGCAGGCAATCTCATACCAGAACTCTCCCAGATACTTTGCGAGGTTCTTAATGATGTATTTGACTCCACCGATGTAGCCGGTCTTCTGGCCAGCGTTCTCTGCCTTCTCCATCATATCCGAGAAGTCGGCATCGTCGATCGCGGCAGTGAATTCTTCCAGAGATGTGCGGGTGAACGCTTTATTGTTCCATTTGTCGTAAAGCGTCTGGTAGTCAATCTTGCAGGAATGCTTGCACTTTGGCGGCTCAACTCTGGGCTTGTCTTCCTTGGGTGCCGGCGCAGCTGGCTCTGCCGGTTTCTTGGGTTCCTCTTTCTGGATTATCTTGGGCTTGACCAGGGGAATCTTCTCGGTGTCGAGGAAGTATTCGTGGGCGATTTCGATGACGTTGCGCTCGCAGATGTCGAGGTAGAACTTCATCGCTGCTACGTCCACGACCGGAGTGCGGCCGCAGCGTTGGAAGACTTTGCCCTGATTGACGGCGTAGGTCTCGAAGATGTCGCGGAGGAGCGAGACGATCCAGTTGAGGATGGCGGCATCGATATCATCAGCTACGTTGGACTGGGCCTGGAGTCGTTCGATGTAGTCCTGGAAGTATTTGTGGAGGAGGGCCGTCATCGGCTCGTCGCAATGGCGGAATATGTCTTCATAAGAAACCGTTCCGTTGTAGGCTACATTTTGGCTGCAAAAGGTCATGCACTGCTCGACCAGAACGTCAAAGAAACGTTTCCTATTGTCGCAGACATTGACCACGGCCCGTTTGAGGAATTCCAGACCGAGCTTGTCGGAATACTTCTCCCTCAACGACTCGTACTGGTCGTCCCACATATTGAAGGGGATGATGTCCGACAGGGAGTCCGGCATCATAGGAAGAAGCGTGTCGAGGCGGTAGTGGAAGTAGCGGTATAGCAGGGAGTATGTGTTAAGCTTGACCGGCCAGGTGTCTTTTGAATCACAGGTGCGAAGGTCTCTTTTGGCGGCAATGTCCGACGCCTTGTAAAGGGTAGGGATGCTCTGGTAGTTTGCCTCGATGATCTCCCTGGTCTTGAGCAGCCAGTCAAACATAAGGCGGACGCCAGTTCTCGGGTCGGTGGCGAATGCCTGTTTGGTATGCTCGGAGTAGCGCTCCATCAGGGCATAGATGAAGCGGGGGTATTCTTCGTAGAAGATATCGTTCTTCTGAAGTTTGCCGTTGGTGTCAAAGCAGTTTGCGAACATATCGCGCACTGTTGTAGAGAAGGCAAACTCGTTGGCATCCGGGTCTGTAAGGCAGCCGCCGTGGACTTCCATCCTCAGGTATGCGAACTGAGGAAGGGAGCAAAGTGAGAAGTCGTACAGGACGTCGCCCACATAACGCTTCTTGACACTCTGCTTGAAAGTGCGGGGCGGAGTGGGATTCTGCTCAGGCTGAGCGTGGGCTTTGGTCCTTGCTCTCTTTTCCTCAACCTGCTGTTCGTTCTTGGCTTCTTCGATGAGAGCCTCCAGGGCATCGCCGACGGGTGTGGCAATCCATTCCTGTTCGTCACGATCCAGGCCGTCGAATATCTTGTAGTCGGTCAGCTTGGAGTTGAGGTATAGGATGCGCTCGTTGAGGTCGGCTATGGATTTGGCTTTGGCGCGGATCTCCTCCACATCGAAGGCGAGGGAGAATTTGATGGCCGCATCGGAAATGGTTCCGTGCCACAACACGTGGTCATTGTTGCGGCTCTGCAGGTCGGCATCGAGGTAGTTGACGACGAAACCGAAACTGTACTTATCGTCCTTGAGGATGTCCAGCAGCGCTGGCTGGAGGAGGTCGCTGTTCCAGGTGTATTCTCCCGGAAGGGGCTTGTATTCCTTGTTGGGGTCGTAGAAACCCGGAGGAAGGTCTGGATCTTCCTGCGCTTCCCGTTCATTAGAAGTGTACCGCAGGTGGGAGTTGAAGTACTTGCGCGTCTTCAGCTTGCTGCCTCTGATGGGTATCAGAGCGGCAACAATCTCCTTGAGGTCGGATGCAAACTGCTCCTCCTCGTCGGCGGTGAGATGAAACCCTTGGGGGATTTCGTAATTTTCTAAATTATCCGGGACTTTCATGTGGGTTTACAAAGTTACTGATTTCCCCGGATTTCCGGCTAAAGAATATTTAGCTCCGTGTCAACCTTATATGGTTTCTGCCCGAAGGCGGCGTTCATCAGGGTGAAGCGGTCCTTCAGTTCCATCATGGTGTAACGGTTTACTGCTGAGCTACCTACCTTATGCAGACCGGACGCGTATTGGTTGACTTGAACCTTCGACATCATGTCAACATGAGTTTTGCGTGCGAGTTTGCTGGAGGCCACTTTGTACAGAGGTTCATACTCGTTTTTCTTGGTGGCTTCATTGTATTGAGCGACCGGGCGGTCAATCTTGCAGATGCTCAGAAGAGTCTTGATTTTTGCGTTATACCCAAACTCTCCGAAGACGTTCTTTACCGAGGGAAATTCGAAGTTCGTGCGCTTGATGATGTCAAAGGCGTAGCGGACGATGGGGGTTTCAACTTCGCTGTTGCCTTCCTGGGCGTTGGCGGTCTTCTGCGGAATGTAGTGGACGTAGGGGATGCCTTCGTCGCTTACGGCTATGGATGCCATCGACATCTGGGAGAAGTCACTGATGCGGCAGCCGAACGCGCACTGGACCAGGAATGCATCCTTGGTATCCTGCAGACTCTCGGGGACTTTTGCCTTGATGATGCTGAGGAGCTCCTCCTTGCGCAGGAAGAAGGGGTCATCATACTTTGTCTTCATCACGGCCTTGCGCTTTTCCTTGCCCATCTTTCGGAAGGGGGACTTGTGGATTTCGTCCATGTCTTCCAGCTCAGTGAAGAAGGTGCTGAGCATCTTGAGCTGCGAGGTGACGGTGTTCATGGAGAGGCGGGCCTTTGGCTTGTTGCGCTCGGAGACTTTCTCGTAGAGTTTGGGGTACTTCTCGATGTAGAGGTATTCGTCAAACAGGAATTCGCGAAAGTCCATCAGGTGGTCAATCGTGAATTCGTCGGCGGTGATCCTGCTGATGCCTTGGATTTTGAGGAAGCGGTCGAGTTTGTCGGCCACCACGATGATGTGCTTATGGCGGTTCTCTCCGATGATG
>JAFZIX010000111.1 GCA_017554135.1 Bacteroidales bacterium
CAAAATACCTGTCTGCATTGTTGTAGCAGATATCCTCCACCATCTGGCCGATGAAGTCCATTTCGGAGGCGGGGAGGCGTCCTTCTTCGATATCCTTGCCGAGTACGTCGCAGAGAATGCGGCGGAAGTACTCATGGCGGGGATAACTTACGAAGGAGCGGCTGTCCGTGAGCATGCCCACGAAGCGGCTCAGCAGGCCGAGGGCGGATAAAGCGTTCAGCTGCTTGCGCATGCCGTCTTCCTGATCCAGGAACCACCAGCCGGAGCCGAACTGCATCTTGCCGGGGAAGGATCCGTCGTTGAAGGTGTAGGCCATCGTCATCATCACCTCGTTGTCTTTGGGGTTCAGGCAGTACAGGATCGTCTTGGCGAGTTTTCCCTCTGCTTCGAGGCGGTCGAAGAACTTATGGCCGGCGGCGGCTGTAGGCAGGTCGTGGATGGCATCGTAGCCGGTGTCCGGACCTACCAGGTTGAACATCTTGGAGTTGTTGTTGCGGATGGCTCCCACGTGGAACTGTTGTGCCCATCCGGCCTCGGCATCCATCACTGCCATGTCGTGCAGGAAGGCGCTGCGGAATTTGTTCAGTTCTCCCTCCGAAGGGCGCTTGCCGAGGAGCACCATCTTGAAGATGGCTTCGATCTCAATCTCCCGATAATCAGCGGCGTAGAAGGTCTCCAGGCCGTGGTCGGAGAGTTTGCAGCCGTTGGCGGCGAAGAAATCGTGCCTCTTCTGCAGGGCCTCGATGAGGTCGGCATAGGAATCTATCTCCTTGTTCGCGGCCTCGCCGAGTTTCTTCAGGTATTCCTTATAGGATTTGGGATCCTCGATGGCCATTGCCTTGTCCGGCCGCCAGGCGGGGATGACCTTGGTGCCGAAGGGATGCTCGGCAATCATCTTGTGCCAGCGAAGGTCGTCGGCGGGGTCATCGGTGGTGCAGACCACCTTCACGTTGAACTTGCGGATAAGAGCCTGGCCGCGGAATTCCTCCGTGGCGAGTTTGGCGTTGCACTCTTCGAAAATTTCGCGAGCCGTCTTGGGGCTCAGGAGTTTGTCGATTCCGAACACACGGCTGAGTTCGAGGTGGGTCCAGTGATACAGAGGGTTGCGGAGGGTGTAGGGGACGGTTTCCGCCCATTTCTCGAAGGTCTCCCAGGCGCTCTTTGTGCCGCCGGTGAGGTATTCTTCACTTACCCCGTTGGCACGCATAGCGCGCCATTTATAATGGTCGCCATAGTGCCCGTCCACCAGCCAGAGTTGGGTGATATCACGGAACTGGATATTCTCTGCTATCTGCTGCGGCACGAGGTGGCAGTGATAGTCGATGATGGGCATGTTCTCGGCATGCTCGTGAAAAAGCTGCCGGGCAGCTTTGCTCTGCAGCATGAAATCTTTGTTGATAAAAGTCATGACTTGAATGTTAACTGGCAGGCAGCCGGACGGTCAGGCCCGGCTACCCAAAAAACATGGTTTAGTCGCTCTCGAATTCTATCTTGTAGAAGCGGATACCCTTGACCGTTGAATACACGGCAATATCACCGGCAGCAACGCTAAACTCGCTCGGAGTCTTGGGATTAGTAGCAACTCCATTAGGATTCACAATAGGAGTAAGGGCGCCCGTGGAGTCGGTAACACCGATGCCGCGGCCGTCAGTTGCAACGGCATCTCCGGTATTGGATCCTGTCACACGGACCGTACCGGCCTTGCCTACGGTGAAAGTGAACACGCGTCCGGTAGCATCGCCACCACCGTTAGTCTGTATCCAGCCTGTCGTACTCCATCTTCCGTTCTTGGATCCGGATGTGTAGGTGAGGCCGTTGCAGGTCACCGTCCAGTTGGCGACATTGTTACCACCGTTGGTTTCGTGGCAGGCCGCGGATGCCTGGTTCGCGAGGGCCGTCTGCCAATCTGCGGTAGAGAAATCCCATGAGTAGGCTTCCTTCGCAGAAGCAGCCATATAGGTGAATTCAATCTTATAGTAGCAAATTCCTCCATCCGCACCATAGATCAGCACATCTCCTGCCTTCACGTTTTCGAAAGTGGCCGTTGACGGGGTCTTGCTGGTGCTTGTTACTGTAGATTTGATCGCATCGTCTGAACCGCATTTGATGGTTACGCCACGGGCGGCGTTGTTTCCGGAATTGGAGAACACGACAGTAAGCGTGCCTTCCGCAGGAGCCGTGAACTTGAAGTAGTGGTTACTGGTCTTTCCGGTACCGCCGGCCTGGATGTAATACATGTTCTGTTCGTTCACGACCACATCATTATTCCACTTACTCTTCTCGGTCGAGTACCACTGCAGGTCATCCACCGTCATATTCCAGTTGGCGATTGCAGTAGCCTTGGAACCGGCAGCTGCAAGAGCGGCCTGCCACGCAGATGAACTCATATCCCAGGTAAGGGTTACGGGAGCTCCGGAAACCACCTTGTTGATCTTCAGGGTAGCCTCACCGGCTGCGGAAGCAACGTATTTGGAGGATGTCGTCACGGGACGAGCCACGACGCTCACGGGATAATCCGCTGCAGCAAGAGCTGCCACGACTTCTGCGGCAACTGTGTAGCTGGTTGCGGTGAGGATCTGCTCTGCGCCGTTGAAGGTCAGCACATAGTCTGCGGCATTCTCAATGGCAGCCCACTCGATAACCACGGCCTCCGCAGTGCCTTCGTCTAGTTTGTTGGGAGTAACTGTAACCACAGGAGTCTTGAGGGCGGTAGCGGTTGCATCCGGGGTAAGATCCTTGGTCCAGGCGACCTTCTTCAGCGTCACGGCTGAGTTGGCAATCACATAGATGCTGTTCTCGCCGGACAGGTCTCCAAGGGTCACGGTGTGTTCCTTGCCGTCTGCAAGAACCGCATAGCGGTCGCCACCGGCAAGCACCTGCATGGAGCCTATGCCGTCATCGCTGGTGGCGGTGACCTTCACGGAGCCGTAGTCCTTCACAAGAACCTCGACTGCGGAGTATGAAGGCACACCTGCAGGGCTGACGGATGCTCCGGTTGAGAAATCGATACCCTTGCTCATGACCACCTTCGCGGGAACGGAAGAAGTGGCGTAGATGCGTGCGTTTCCTATAATGGTATTGGCGGTGAGTTCCTCGGTGTCGTAGATGGTCTTCTGGGTGAAATCCCAGGTGAAAGCATCCTCGACAAGTTTGAGTTCCTTCTCGCGCACGACCACGGGCATCACTGCATCCCACCAGCGGGGATCGCCTGCCTTGAGGCTGCGGACCTGCTCGCCTGCGGTGCCGGCAAGATAGAGTTTGCCTGCAGCGGAGTTGACGCAAGGATCGGCAGTCAGCATGGTGGCATCGGTCTTGGCGATTTCCTCGAAGGTCTTATCTCCAAGCGCATCGGTAGGAGATGCTACCGCTCCGGATGTCCACCAAGCCACGCCCATGTTGAAGTATACGTTGCCCGTACACTCAACGCGATAAGAGTCGGTGGAGTTGCGGCAGAGGCGTACCCAGCCTTTATCGGCGGTTTCGCCTTCCTTCTCGTTATACTCGTTCAAGAAGACATTCCTGATGGCCTTCACGCTCGTATTATCTGTCTTCGCCTTTACACGCACTGCGAAGATACCGGCGTTGTTGGAAGAAGAAGGAGTAGCGGTAACGTAGTTGAAGGTGCAGTTTTCTGCAAGCACATTGGCCACCTTCGCATTATCCGACATACGGAAGAAGGTACGTGCGCATGCGTAGAAGGTGGAGTTGCGGACCGTGAAGTCCCCGTTATCCCCGGCACGCACGTCGATGAAGTCGCCGCCGACAGAACCGTCAGCATTGATATCGTGCACGTAGCAGCCTTCTACCAGATAGTTGTCCACCTTGCCGGTAGCGCTGCTTGCGACTGAATAGATACCCTTGGTATACCCGCTGATATCGCAGTTCACGTGCTCGATGCTGGCCATTGCAGCAGCGGTGTTCACCACAATGGCATCGGTTCCGGCACCGTCGAACACTACATCTTCTGTATGGAGTTTGGTGGCGCCGTTTGCAAGCGAGAACACCAGTCCGCTTACGGACGGCTTCTTGCCCGCCTCGGTAGCATTGCCGTAGAGGTAGACGTCGCCCACGATGGTGGCGTACTTCTTGGTCTGGTCCGGGTAGAGAGGGGTGATATCATAGGCATCCTCGGCATAGTCGAGCATGAGTTTGATGGTGCCGGCCTGATTGTCCAGAGCGGCCAGCAGGGCTGCCGCGCTGGAGATAACGGTAGGAGTGCCGTCGATGTTGGGACGGGTGTTGGCGGTCACGCTTCCGCGCTTTCCGGCCTTGCCGAAGAGCAGGGTGAAGCGATACTCGCGACCGGCCTGGAGGCCGTCCACCGTCTTGGATGCCGCGGCGATATCTGCAGCCTCAAGGCTGACCTTGGTTTCAGGTGCGTCGCCTTCCTTCAGCACCACGGGCTCGACCAGGACAGATGTCAGGTCTGCCTTGTCGGCAGCGTTGTCCCAGCCTATGGTGACGGATGTCTGGGTGCGGGTCTTGACCACGGGATTCAGCGAAGCACGGACTGCGGAGGTGGAGAAAGTCTTCTCCAGATACGCCCAGTTCGATGCCTGCAGGTCGGGGTTGACGCCACGCACACGGGCATAGAAGGATTTGTCCACGGTGAGATTGTAGACGGTGTAGGGAATCTCGTCGGCCTGGACGGAATACATATCCACCAGGATTCCGGTATTCGCCGTAC
>JAFZIX010000112.1 GCA_017554135.1 Bacteroidales bacterium
ATCCCCAGGAATGTGGAAGAAACGCTGGTGGTTTATACCCCCGCCATCCCCGAGAGCCTGCAGGAGCTGCAGTACGTGCGCGAAAAAGGCTACCGTGTAATCAAGCGCAGCCGCATGCTGGGTGAAATCGCCGAGGGGCAGAAGTGCCTCGCGGTGGCAGGCACCCACGGCAAGACCACCACATCCACCCTCACCGCACACATCCTCACCGAAAGCGGCGAGGGCTGCACCGCCTTCCTCGGCGGCATCTCCAAGAACTACGGCACCAACCTGCTGATGAGCAGGAACGAGGTCGTTGTGGCGGAAGCGGATGAGTTCGACAGGAGCTTCCTCCAGCTGCATCCGGACATCGCCGTCATCACTGCGATGGATGCGGACCACCTAGATATCTACGGAGACCTTGCCCACGTGCAGGAGGCTTTCCGCCAGTTCGCATCGCAGGTAAAGGGCACGCTGATAATCAAGCACGGCCTGCCCGTCAGCAGCAGCGACACCAATGCCCGCATACTCACATATCACTTCAAGGATACCGCCGCGGACTTCCACGCAGAGAATCTCACCGTGGATGCCCTCGGGCACTTCTCCTACGACCTCCACTACCCCGGAGGCGTGCTCGCAGGCATACGCGTGGGCACCCTGGGTTGGGTGAACGTAGAGAACAGCGTCGCCGCGGCAGCCATCGCCCTCACCCATGGCATAGCGCCGGAGGCCATACGCAGGGCCATCGGCAGTTTCGAGGGCGCGAAACGCAGGCTGGACGAGCATATCAACACCCCCGGCCTCACCTATATCGACGATTACGCGCATCATCCGGCGGAACTCGCCACGGCCATCTCCTCCATCCGGGAAATCTTCCCCGGCAGGAAACTGACCGGCATCTTCCAGCCGCACCTCTACACCCGCACCCGGGACTTCGCGCCCGAGTTCGCACAGGCTCTGAGCGCGCTGGACAAACTCATCCTCCTGGACATCTACCCCGCCCGCGAGGAACCCATCCCCGGCGTCACCTCCGAAATCATCTTCAAGGACGTGACCGCGCCGGAGAAGGTGCTCATCACCAAGGAAGAACTCATGCCCTGTCTGGAGAAAGAGCCGCTGGACGTGCTCATCACCTTCGGAGCGGGTAACATCGACCGCTATATTGAACCCATCAAGGAAATGCTGAACGCCCGCTTATGAAGAAAGCCGTCAAATACCTGCTGTTCGCACTCGCCCTGGCACTGTTCCTCTGCGTGACCGCACTGGTGCTCGTGCAGGCACGGGAGCGCAGGCATCTGATGACTTGCAAGAGCGTGGAAATCGTCTTCAAGGACACCCTGAACTTCGTGTCCGAAGATGACGTTCGCGGCTATCTGAAGCGGGATTGCCCGGTGTTCATAGGGCAGAGGGTAGACAGCATCCGGCTCTACGAAATAGAGAAGGCGCTGGATTCGCGCAGTGCCATCCTCTCCACACAGGCGTGGACCACGGACAGCGTGCTGCACATCAGCATTCAGCAGAGGGAGCCGGTGGCCAGGATGGAGACTCCGGACCACGCTTTCTACATCGACGACCGCGGCTACATCTTCCCCGTTCAAGGAGATTGCGGCAAGGCCTTCCCCCTGGTTCAGGGACGCCTGCCGCTGCACGAACCGGTGGGCTACAAGGGACTCCCCTCCACCGAGGAAGGGCAGGAATGGGTGGAAAAGATGCTGGCTCTGATCGCCTATATGAAGAAGAGCAAGTGGGATGCCCGCATCGAGAAGATGACAGTGCTGGCGGACGGCGATATAGTAATGACTCCGTCGGAGGGCCGGGAGAGTTTCATTTTCGGCCATCCGGAGAACGTGCAGGAAAAATTCGCGCGCATCAACGAATACTACAAGCGCATCAAACCGGCGGTGGAAGAGAACTATTACGCCTCGGTGAACGTGAAATATAAAGGACAGATAATCTGCAGAAAATAAATCAATTATAATATGGAAGACCGTTACATAGCAACAGTAGACCTCGGCACGTCGAAGATCGCCCTTTCCGTGGCGAGGGTAAGCGGCGAGAATGCCGAAATCCTCTTCTTCCGGGAGAAGCCATCCGAGGGGGTGCGCTACGGCTGCATCTACAATCCCGCCAAGGCCTCGGTTCCCCTGAAGGAAATCATCCGCGAGGCAGAAGAAGAATTGAGCATCAAGATCACCCAGGTGGTGATCGGTGTTCCCAGATACGGCGTCACGCAGGAAACCGCCAGCGCCAAGCTCGAACGCAGCGATGCCGAATCCTGCATCACCCAGGAGGAGATAGATTCCATCAAGGAGATGGCCCTGGATTCATATCCGCTCAACAATCCGGCGGAGCAGGAGATCTACGGTGCTTCCGCGCAGTCTTTCAGCACCGATGATTCGATGAACTACACCGAAAGCGACGTGGTGGGTATGCCCAGCTCCGTGCTGCAGGGCAACTTCAAGATTTTCATCGGATTGAAAAAGGCTTCCCGCAACATCGACATCATGCTGAACAAGGCTGATGTCGCCCTTGCCCGGAAGTATTTCCTGCCTACCCTTACCGCAGACGCGGTGCTGCAGAACGAAGAGAAAGAGAACGGTGTGGCCCTCATCGAGATGGGTGCGGGCGTGACTTCCGTATCGATTTACCAGGGCGGCATCCTCCGTTTCTATCACGCCATCCCCTTCGGCGGACGCAGCATCAGCTACGATATCAAGATGGAATGCGGCTTCACCGAGGTTCTGGCAGAGAATATCAAACTCGGCTTCGGCGCCTGCATGCCGGACAAGCTTTTAACAATGGGCGACAAGATCCTGCAAATTCAGGACGAGGAGAACGGTACCGATCAGCTGCTGCCGGTCAAATATCTTTCCGAAATCATCACCGCCCGCGCCAAGGAAATAATCGACGCAGTCCTGTTCGAGATTCAGGACAGCGGCTATGCCGACCGCCTGCGCAACGGCGTGGTTCTCACCGGCGGATGCGCAAATCTCACCGGCTGCGCCAACCTGATCAAGCAGATGTCCGGCTACAACGTGCGCATAGGCTTCCCCAAGACCAAGAAACTTTCCTTCAGCGGCTGCCCAGGCATCGCTGATACCAGCGCCGTGGCCACAGTGGGAATGCTGCTTTTCGCACGCGAAGACAAGCATCTGAACTGCACCGAGGAAGTGCCCTTCGTGAAGGTTCCGGTGGAAGAAGAACCCGACACTGCCGGCAGCGTGCTGGACTCCAGCGCCTGGGAAACGAAGGAACCCGAGCCTAAAAAGGAAGTTAAAAAAGAGCCCAAGCCCAAGCGCGAGAGCCTGTTTGTGCGATGGACCAAGACCGGTCTCAAGCCGGTGGAGGATTTTGTGGGCGGACTGTACGATAAACTGGAAGAAAACTAAAGAATCAGAATCATGGGAGAAGACAATATCATAATCACGCCCGCCGACTGGGTGGTTTCCGATTCCACCATCAAGGTGCTTGGTGTAGGCGGTGGCGGCTGCAATGCCGTTTCATATATGTACGAACAAGGCATCGAGGGCTGCAGTTTCATTGTCTGCAACACCGACTCGATGCACCTGATGGCCAGTCCCGTGCCCACCAAGATACAGCTTGGCGCAGGCCTCGGTGCCGGCACCAATCCCACCAAGGGGCGCAACGCCGCGCTGGAGAGCCAGGACGAGATTGCCGCCAAGGTGTTTGATTCGCAGACCCAGATGCTGTTCATCACAGCCGGAATGGGCGGCGGCACCGGCACCGGAGCCACTCCCGTCATCGCCAAGATGGCCAAGGACCGCGGCATCCTCACCGTGGCGGTGGTCACCATCCCCTTCCTGAACGAAGGCAAAAAGGCCCTTTCCCGCGCCCTGGATGGCATCCACGAACTAGAGAAGAACGTAGACAGCCTGATTATCATCAACAACGAGCGCCTCTACGAGTACTACGGCGACCAGTTGATTCACGACGCCTTCCCCAAGGCTGATGAAGTGCTGGCAACTGCCGTGCGCGGCATAGTTGAAATCATCAAGAAGAAAGGCTATATCAACGTCGACTTCGAAGATGTGAAGACCATGATGAAGGACAGCGGCATGGCCCTGATGGGTTATGGCTGCGGTTCGGGCGAAGGGCGTATCGAGAAGGCCGTCAAGCAGGCCTTCGAGTCCCCGCTGCTGAACGATTTCGATCTCAAGAGCGCCAAGAACGTGCTGGTGAACACCACCGTGGGCAAGAACGACCAGGGCCTGAAGATGGAGGAGATGAAGAAGCTGAACGACCTAATCGACGAGTACACCGGCGGCGGCAACAACTTCAAGCGCGGCCTCATCTACGACGAAACCCCCGAAGCCGGCGACACCATCCACATCACTTCGATAGTGGTGGGCCTGCGCTTCGCGGATGTGATCGGCCCCGGCATCAGCGATGCCGACAACTATATCACCATCCCCAAGACCTACGTCTACGACAAGG
>JAFZIX010000113.1 GCA_017554135.1 Bacteroidales bacterium
CCCCAGATAGTGCTGGTGAATCTGGATGACAAGAACAGGGAGGCGTCCCTGGAACTTTGCCGCAAATTGAAGAAAGACTTCTCCACCAGCGACATTCCGGTAGTTTACATTACTAATGACGATTCACCGCAGGAGGCGCGTCTTTACTATGAGATTGGTGCGGATTCACATATCTCCAAACCCTTTGATCCGGACCTGTTGAGGGCACGTATCGACCAGTTGGTGAACAAGCACCTGAATATACGGGAGAAGATTAAAGTCGAAAAGATCCTTTCTTCCGATCAGGAGTTGCAGATAGAATCTGCCGATGAGAAATTCCTACGTGAAGCGATGGACGTGGTGGAAGCCAATATACCCAACGAGGATTTCAATCTGGATGTATTCTCTGCCAGCATGCATTCTTCCAAGTCCCTTTTGAGCAGCCGCATCCGCTCCATCACCGGCCGTTCCCCGATGGAACTGGTCCGCAACGCCCGTATGATACGCGCTGCACAGTTGCTGGCCACAGGCGCCTACGATGTTACCCAGGTCTGCTATATGGTCGGCTTCTCAGATCCGAGGTATTTCGCCACCTGCTTCAAGAAGGAGTATTCCTGCACGCCAAGTTCTTACATCACTTCAAACAAGAGCCAATGAACCGAAAACTGATAGTTCTTCTCCTTTTGCTCCTTCCTTCGGCTTGTTTTGCCCAGCGTCTGGTGGAAAATGCCTGTGACGGCTGGTCCTTCAGTTATGTTGCAAAGCCGAAAAAACCAGTGAAAGGCCTCCCCGCCTGCACCAGGGCGGATTTCGACGCTTCATCCTGGAAACAGGTGAGCGTGCCCCATACCTGGCAGACCTACGAAACAACCGGGGAACTCCATCCATATATCGCCTCTCCGCATGCGAGGGACAATGAATACTGGTGGACCGGGACCGGATTCTACAGGAAGACTTTCCGCCTGTCCGGGGCAATGGAAGGCCGCCGGTTGTTCATGGAGTTCGACGGTGTGATGAAATACTGCAAGGGATACCTGAACGGACACATTGTCGGCGAACACTTCGGCGGATATGGCCCATTCTGTTTCGATCTGACATCATATGTGATTCCTGACGGGGAGAACGTTTTCGTGCTGGAAGTGGGAAACGACCAGAATGACCCGCACAACATACCTCCCATGGACGCCGGCTGCTGGAATTTCTATGGCGGCATCTACAGGGAGGCAAGGTTCGTTTCCACACCGGAAATCTATATCCCTTTCCAGGGCTCATCGGCGCACGAAGGCGGCACCCATATCACCACCAGGAGCATCAACTCTTCTTCCGAAGTGCGGATGCGAACCTGGGTGCGGAACGATTCAGAAATTGACAGGACCGTGCATCTGCGCACGGAAATAATAGACAAGAACGGCTCCCTGGCCTGCGCGATGGACGGCCAGGCATTCGTCCGTCACGGGGAGTATTACATGTTCGACCAGAACGGCATAGTACACAACCCGTTCAAGTGGTCTCCGGACCATCCGGATCAGTATCTTGCCGTGTCGAAACTGTCCTGGGCGGGCAGCCAGGCCACTGACCAATATGAGAGCCGTTTCGGAATAAGGGAATTCTACTGGAATCACGAAGAGCAGCGCCTGTACGTGAACGGGGAGGCGGTGAACATCCATGGTTTCAACCGGCATCAGGAGTATCCCTGGCTGGGAGATGCCATCCCGTACTTCATCCACAGGATGGACCTGTTCGACATTAAGTACAATCTCGGCTGCAATGCCCTCAGGCCGGGGCAGTACTGCTCCGGGCCCGAGGTGTTTGCGCTGGCGGATTCCCTGGGGCTGATAACCTTTGCGGAACTCCCGAACGTCAAGAACCGTAATTTCTCTCCGGAGATGCAGAGGATACAGGCGGTGGAGATGGTCCGCAAACTGCGGAACAATCCTTCCGTGCTTCTATTCGACATGGGCGACGAGACCGACCGTGCCGCCGATTCCAAATGGGTGCACGACGAGAGCCCGGACCACTATATCACCTGCCGTCACTGCGAGGGCACCGGCGGAGCCTACATCTCCATCACTCCCCAGGAACTGCGTATGTCCAAGATGCTCCGTTGTTCGGTGAGGGGATGGTACAGCGACGACGAGAACCCCCTGCGCCAGAAGAACCAGCAGTGGACTTCTAATGATGAATTCAGGCACGAGGTGGCCCTGGAGGGCAAGAAGCCGGGCAGCAATGAAGACCGCATCGACCAGCCCAACCTGATGGTATGGTTGTATGAGGATCACGGCTGCGACCGGGAGTACCACGATGCCCCCATGTTCCACTACAATCCGAAGGGCTGGGTGGACAGTTACCGCGTTCCCAAATACTCCTATTATCTCTGGCAGGCCAATTATGCCAGGGAGCCGATGGCATTCGTGATGCCTCATTTCTGGCGCCGCCGCTACATAGGGCAGAAGAAGGATTTCGTGGTGGATTCCAACTGCGAAGAGGTGCGACTGCTTGCCGGGAAGAAGAACTGTGGCACCCTTCGCCCGAACGCGGATAACCGGCATAGCGTAACGTTCAGGAAAGTTCCCGTCACCGACGGGGATCTGGTGCTGACCGGATACAATGGGGGGAAGGAGGTAGTCCGGAAGGTCGTAAAAATGGCCGGCGCCCCGGCGAAACTATCCATAACATCCTCCCATGATGTCATGGAGGCCTCCAGGGGCAGCGTATTCATCGTGACTGCGGACATCCTGGACAAGGCCGGAGTCAGCGTCCTTGGAGCCAACAACACCCTGCGCTGGTCCGTTTCCGGCCCGGCAACGCTTGTAGGTGCCGCAGAATATGTATCTCAAAGGGATGACCATGAAGTGCTGAGAGGCACTCTCTACATAGATACCCCTGTCAGCAATGTAATCCGTTCTACCGGCACTCCCGGCATCATAAAAGTTAAGGTCGAGGCCGACGGGCTGAAGGGCGCGGAAATAGAGATAAAAGCCAAACCAAAACCCGAGAATAAATGCATCACATACTGATCCTTCTGGCCGCCCTTGCCTTCCTGAATCCCAATGTGATGTCGCTTGACGGGCAGTGGGATATAGCCTTGCAGGATGAAATGCCGACGGAATATACATCCGTCTGCCCTGTGCCCGGGATAGCATCCCAGGCGGTGCCTGCCCTTAAGGAGGATTTGCACCATAGCGCTTCCGAGGTGGATTATGACTGCGTCTGGTACCGCAGGAGCTTCAAGGTGGACTCCAATATGAAGGGCGCGGTGCTGAAGATCCGTGCCAAATACAACGCCGAGGTTTTCCTGAATGGCAAATGGATAGGAAGGAGCGACAACTGCACCTACTCCCACGCATCTTTCGATGTGTCCAAGGCTCTGGCCTTCAAAGGAGACAACGAACTTGTGGTGAAAGTTGGGAGTTGGCGCACGGCTTCATTCCCCTCTAAAGAGAATAAGAACGAGTGGTGGCGGACTTCCCGCTGCCCCGGAATCTGGGACAGTGTCACTCTCGAATTCTACGATAGTATCTATGCGTCCGCTTTCGAAATCCTGCCATGCCCGTCAGAAGGTAAACTCAGGTACAGGATTGTGTTGGAGAACCAGTCCGGGTGCAGAAAGAATGTGCGTTGTGCTGTGGAAATACAAGGGTACAGATATGCCTGCCGGCGCATCAAATTGCGCCCGGGTGAATCCGGGACCGTTTCCGGGGAACTTCCTGCCGAAGACCTTAAACTATGGATTCCCGGTCCGTCGGGGAATCCTGCCCTGTATACGGCAGACCTCGTTGCCGATGGCGCCTTGCTAAGCAGAACCCGTTTCGGCTACCGGGACATTAAGATAGACGGCACGGTCGTACTGATTAACGGGCGCAAAACGCATTTCTGCTCGGAGAACATTGCATTTCAGCGCACGCTTATCAGCTGGGCGGATGCGGTGATGAACCCTGTCTGGGTGCGTAAGTTCCTGCGCGCCGCGCTCCACGAATATGGCTTCAACCATCTTCGCATGCACCTCGGGCATGCCCCGTCCTTCTGGTATGACATTGCAGACGAGGAAGGAATAATGCTGCAGGACGAGTGGTGTTTCATGCACGAGAAGGACCCGGAAGGGGAGAATCTCGCACAAACGGAGACGGAGTTCCGGATGTGGGTGAAAGAGAATATCAACCATCCATCCATAATCGCATGGGATATGGAGAATGAGGGAGATGTCAGCCTTTCGGCCCTTTGTGAAGAACTGAAGGAATACGACCCCACCCGCCCCTGGGCGGAGGATGATTTCGATACCCAGCATCGCTACGAATACTCCGAGAACATAGTTCCCAGGCCGTATTGCGAGCCGGATGGCAAGCGCCCCACTACTGTTCTGGAATCCTGCCGGCTATGGATCAATCCGAAGGGGGAACTGGAGCCAAGGGAGAACTTCAAGACCAGCCGTACTGCAACGTCCTGGGGAGTATACTACTATACGACTCCTTTGCTGGAGCAACTGCAGGCGGATATACATGCGGACCAGGGCACTTATTTCCGCTCTCTCAAGGTGCTTGCATGGGCGCCTTTCGCCCTGCTCAGCGGCACGGTCAACGGGCATAACTTCTTCAGCGGCGATATCCGGGACAGTCTGGTAGCCAGGAAGAATCTGTCAGTGTTGTCCACCCTCAACAAGCCCGTGGGTGCATCCCTTATGATGCTTCAGGCGAGGGAAACATATAAGGAAAAGCGGATCTATGTGCCGGGCGGCTGCTTCAGCAAGCCCGTGGTAGTGTGGAACGATACTGAATCTCCTGTGAAAGCATCCGTAAAAGTTGCGCTTTTCGCAGATGGCAAAGAGATAACGTCAGAATTGTTTGATGTCACCGTTCCTGCGTTCGATGCGGTCACAAAGGAAAATCCTTTCTCGTTGAGGCTGCCTGAAAAGGCCGGGGAATATGATTTGGTGGTGTATTTGACTGCAGGCGGGAAAGACTTCGAGTGTTTTCCAAGGCACATTTGTGTCGGGGTGGAGCCGAAAGATCTGAGCAGGCCTTTCGACGGAGCCATATCCGTGCTGGACCATTTCCTTCCGGGCATGCCTGATGCTCTTAAGCAGGTGGTAATCAATGCCACATACGGAAAGCCCATAGACAGCATTCGCAGAAAATACAGCAATTTGCTTGTCAGGTTTACTGAATACGAAAAAGACTCGTCAAAGTCTTTTGAAATGACCATTGACGAGTCCGGAAAGGTTCTTGGCACGCGCCAACTCAAGGAAAAATCCTCCGGCTGGCTTCAGCATGCCTTCTGATTATTTCTCCCAGTAGCAATCCAGGATGAGCCGGGAATAGTGGTCCATTGTCTTGAAGTCCCCGGTCTTGCTATCGTAACTGTCGCTTACGATTTGCTTGATGTATACCATACCTGTCTTCAGGTATTCCTTGTCGGTGATGTTTCCGTAACGCCCAAGTTGCTGAATCATGATTACGTCACCTTGTTTCCATGTGTCCCGGCTGTCTCCTTTGGCATCGTACTGGACGATAGTCTTATCTACTTTGAAGTTTCGGAAAACGGTCGAGCTGCCGCTCTTGATGGTCACAGTGCCATCAGTTGCGGTCGAGATGTTGTCTATACTTGCGTTACGGACCCATTTTGCAACAGTCTGTTCACTCGAGTCCGCCCCGCTGGTTTCAAGCCTGCGGAACATCAGCGCCGGGGTGCCCATCTGGCTGACAAACAGCATAGCATCGTATGAATATGCCTGCATGGCAATGTATTTGGATGCCGGGCCGTATATGGTGTTGGTGGCCGTGTAGAACAGGATGTAGGGCTTCACGGAACGGTATTCCTCATCGCTCAACCCCGGAGTTCCGTTTGCAAGTTTGTTGGCAGTAGAGGTGGACCACCCGTTGGGATTGGCGGAAAGCAGGGTGAACGGATCAAGATAACGCAGGGTGTAAGGGGAATAGCTGTGTCCGTTGACCAGGCAAAGGAAGTTATCCGGGCACGCAGGGCCTGCCAGGGTGCAGTCCTTATAGTACCAGAAGCTCTTACCGTTCTCTATGGGGGCAGGGTCATTGTCCGTCACTTTGTCGGCCGAAGTGATATCGGCGATGTATTCAGTAACCTTCCCTGCCACGGTGCTTATCTGCCTGCCCCGGAGGGTAATCTGCCGCTTGTCGGTGCTGATTGTAATGGCGCTGAAACTGTGAGTGCCGCTGGCAATAACCACCCATATCTCGCTGCTGCCAATCGTGGCATTCCGCCCGCGGTAGTCAAGCGTGATGGGCCTCTGCCCGTCCGGACAGAACTCCACATAGCGCAGTTTGTCGCCAGAATATGCCTGCAATGAACTGCCTGGCTTAAGGCAGATGTAGGACAGCATCCTGATGAACGCCGGCTGCTGGATCTCCAATGTAGTGGCATCGTCCGGCACGGACTCGCTGATGCTGAATGACATATAGTCGAACGAAGGGTCACAAGCTTTGGCGAGGGGATTCTGGAGGGTTCCGGGAGCGGCTGCTTTGTTGTCGGGGTAGCGCCCGCTTAGGGATACGGTTCCGAATCCCGCCTTAACCTTTCCTTTGAAAGTGGCCACCCTGTTCCCGCTGCTGGTGTTTCCGGTCAAAACGAAGGTTTCACCCTGCTCGTTAATGATGGTAATATTGGGATTATCGCTCCAATAGGCTATGCAGGAACTCAGACCGTCGGCCATGCGGAGGTTGGGCATGGTTGCGGAAAGGGTGATTTCCAATTCCCTCATCGGCTTTTCGGGTGTTACGGAAGTAGTATCCACCGGGTCGGTTTTGCCAGGCACGTCCGGCCCCACCTTGTGGCAGGACTGGACTAGCACCGGCATTAAGACGCAGAGAATGTAAACTAACTTCTTCATATCATTCTGCGTCTTTAATCAATTTGATCAGGCTTTCCAGTTCCGCATTATCCAGAGTGGGAACGGTGAAGGTATATCCAAGCGCCTTGGCTGGCTTGGAGATATAGGAATACCCCTTGGGATCATCCAAAGATGGCCTGCGGGGTGTGAACATCGCGCACAACTGCCTGAGTATCAAGTCTCTGTAAACATGCTCCGTGAAATACGCCACGGCTTCGGCCTCTTTATGGATGCCGGTATCTGTCATCTTGCTCCTGTCCGAAGTGACGCTTTCGCTGCTGCCGTCGATGGTGCCTCCGCTGAGCACGAAATCAATCGTACCCTTCATGCAGGCGACATCGCGCAGCACCAGTTGCTTGTGCACCACGGCGCTGGCGAACAGCTCTCCGAATTTATCCCCGCGGGTATTTCTCGCACGGGCCTCCATCATCGCCTCCATGGCGGCATCAGCCTGCGCTTCCATATTCTCAATGGCCTCGTAAGGAGTGCGCTTGCCGGCTTGTTTCCAGGCTCTCAGGCTGGCGTCCAGATAGCCCGGCGTCTTGACATCCTTGATCACCGCCTCGCAGTATTCGGGGATGCCCACAACTTCCTGGCGGATGAATTCCATGCGCCCGCCCTCATCGGCATTATTGTCCGCGAACTTCCAAAGCCGGTTGAATGCGAGCCCTCCGACTGTGAGACCGTCTCCCTTCCAGAACCAGGACGGGGTGAGTTTGACTTCGTCCGAGAGGGCGGAAGTCACGGCTTCCAGCATTCTCAGGATAGGCTCGTCACCATTGCCGTAGATGCCGTTCAGATAGTCCAGGGCATCGTTGCGGCTGAAGGTCTTGCCCAATACTGCTGCAGCTACGGTTTTCTGCGTTAGTATGCGTATAGGGTTGGCTTCGTCGTTTTTGCTCTTGGACCTGTAATCCTGATAAGCGAATCCGGCCACTCCGCTTTTGCGCAGTTCGTCGAATATCTTCTGCACGAAGTCGGCATCGTACCAGTAGATGGGATGGGGGAACTCCGCATCATAAACCAGCATGTCGAAGATGACATTGAATCCCTTTGCCTGCAGGTCCAGGCCCCACTTCGGGCATGCCGCCACGGGTTGATCGTATCCTCCGTATTTCACGGAAATGATAATCTTGTTAGCAGGTATCTCGGTCTGTGACAGCAGGTTCATGTCCATATACCAGTCCCTGATGCCTATCTCGAAATTGCTGTCGGCACCCTTCTTCTCCTTCAGTATGGAGTAGACGGTGTTCATATAATCCACGAAATCCCTGTTGGTGGCATCCATGTCCCGGCTGGAGCCCTCGCTCGCCCCGGCCTTGAGTTTGTTCAGGTCGTAGGTCCAGGCGGATTCTGCATAGCAGTTGAGGAATCCGTCGAGGGTAGGCAGTTCGTCCAGCATTGCCTTTGTGGACCATACCCAGAAATCCTTGAAGCAGGGATTGTTCCACTGCTGGTGGGGAACAACGCCTTCTTCGCTGCCACTGAGTGCATTCTGGAAGATATCTTCCTGATGCACGGAAAGCAGCCAGGAATCCGAGAATATCCCGTCCGGATTCAGATCTGCCTGGTGCGATGTCCAGAATTTGTACGGGCAGAAATGTGAATACGAGCCGGACAGGACTTTGATGCCTTTCTTGTGCGCATACTCTATATTCGCAAGCAGAGTGGATTTCTGGGATTCGATATGGCTTTTGGACATCATGGCCGCTTCCGAGTACGGGCTGTCCGAGTAGTCGACAAAGTACATGGGCATGAACTTGTATGAGCCCACAATCACCATATTGATCTGGCCGGCAGCCATCCTGTCTATCTCGTCGTGAACCTGCAGGAGTTTGGATGAATCCATCCACGAACTGTTATCCACCGGGGCGATCCTGTATTTAAGGGCGCTTCCGCTGCTGACCGACAGGACCGTGCTCTTTGGACCGGTATCCGCGGGCAATGTGGATTCTACATTGTCCGGAACTATCTTGCTGCAAGAAACGACAAGCAGCAGGAGGATCAGAACTTTATTTCTCCAAGCGTTTTGTGCCATGCTGTGCAGGGTTCGGTATAACTTGTGGTCTGTGCATCGATATTGCTGAAATGCCAGTTGTCGATATCCTCCAGCACGATTGCCGGGCGCACATCGGCATTCTTCATCCTTATCTTCAAATTCCGCACCGTCACGTTTTCTGCGTGGCGGACATAGAGGCCGTATGCCGGGGTGACGCCGAAGCAGTCGAATTCGGGATATTTCTTCTCGTTCTCGGGCACGTCGTGATAGATGTATTCGGTGTCGTTGATGGAGCCATAAAGAAGTATGTCACAGTCTTCGATAGTGATATTCTCGACCTTATGGCCGGGCAGGCCTCCGATTACCGCACCGACGCCGGGCCCGGTCTTCTTTTCCACCCAGGCGATATCCTCGTTGCGTATGTTGCGGAAAGTGACATTTTTAATGGATCCTATCGGCGCAGGGTCGGGGCCTCCCTCGAAGGTGCGGCCGCGGCTGCCCAGACGCACCACGAAGGGGGATGCGCAGGTGTGCAGGAGCATATCTTCATATAGCACTCCGTCGATATTGGATCCGTCCACCGCCTCGACCGCTATGCTGTAGCGGGTCCATCCTTCCACGTCCTTCACATGCACGTTGGAGATATCACCGTGGGTTTCGGTGCCGATCTTCACAATATTGCAGTTGGCGTAGCGGCAGCGGACGTTCTCAACATAAATGTTCTTCGCCGGCGTCATGGAAAGGGCCTTCAGGGTGATGAGATC
>JAFZIX010000010.1 GCA_017554135.1 Bacteroidales bacterium
CGGCGTAGTATCTATCGGTCATATCGAGCGGTTTTTGAATCGACTACAAAGTTACACGCTTCCCCAAACAAAGAAAAGCGACAAGCCCCGGCAATCCTCTTGGACTGTCGGGGCCTAATCATTTCGATAAACAGGGAATTTACTTCATTGGATTCTTCTTCGCCTTAGGCTTGGGCAGAGCCGGCAAAGTAGCTTTGATAAGACTCACCAAATAGTCACTGTCATCCACATCGCTGATGTAGAAATAGTCCTTGGCGCCGTCATACGGAGACCGATAGATTACTTCTTTCAGCACCGCCCGGCCAGGCTCTGTCACCTTCATGTAGAAGTTATTGTCGCATATGAGGCCGAAGAGGATGCCGTCGCAATAGGCGCAGTAGTCTCCCATCATCTTCTTCACGGCAATCTCACCAGCACCGGAGCACTGGTCGATGATATATTGGACGAAGTCTGGATTGCAAGCCATAATCAGAGGGATTCAAGGTTCTTCTTTGCCTTGGGATTATTCTGCCAAATGGCATCGACCTTCGGGCATGTTTCCTTCTCCGGGCATTCTCCGCAGGTTTCGAGGCCCTTGGACACAGCGCACTTCCGGATCTCGCACAAAGAGCTGCAGAAAACGGTCTTGGCCCCGTCCATACGACAACCCTCGCAGTTTATGTGTTCCGGAAGAATGGGCGCATTGTTGAGTTCTGCCCATAGTTTTGCCGTCTTTTCCCGCAGTGCCTGGTCATTGTTCTTCGTAGCGATGTAGGCGTCGCACTTTTCGCAGTCCAACCCGCAGAAGGCAATCGATCGCTTCACACCGGATTGTCTTGTTATCCTGAAAGTGCAACGTTCACCCCCTCGGAGTATCGTATTCTCAATCCTTACATCGAACCGACTGTCAGGTTCAAGCTGTGAAAGAATGAATAATATGCTTTGCCTGGAACACTCGCATTGCTCCGGGTTGCTCCTGAGCCCGCACTTCACCTTGGGGCAGGAACATTCCAGATAACTCAGCTCGTAAACCTTCCCCGGTTCAATCACCCTACCCTGATACGACTTGCTGTTGTACCCTTCCGCGTAAATCCTGTCGAAGTCCCCATCATACTTGGCATATATTTGCTGATGGATCGGGAGAACTCGGTCTTTAACGCATTCTATGGCTTCTTTTCGGTAATCCATATAATCAGTTCATTGAAGAAATTATAAATTCCGATTTAGCGAAGCAAATTTACGCATTTTCTGCGAGATGGCCATACGAAAACCCCGGCAATCCGTGAAGACTGTCGGGGCTGACTGGTTCAGGCTTTTGGCCCGTGAGAACTACTCACCTGCGGTCCAGGTGACGGAAGCCAGCATGATGCCGGACTTCTCACCGGTGGCGCTGTTCACGAAGTAGTAACGGAAGAATACCTTGGGAGCACCGGCACCCAGGACTCCGTTCTTGGCTTCGTAGTCGGACTTGATGTCTACAGCAGCGGTGGAAGGGCTGGAGACCATCTTAATCTGCGCGGCCTTGCTGTAGGCACGGCTGACACCGTTGGACTGGCCTTCTGTAGCCTCGATGACCAGTTTGAGGTTGGTCACGTCAGCGGGAACTGCGTCCAGCTTGAAGGTGAAAGCACTGGCGGTGCAGACGATGGTGCAGGCACCCGGAGTCTCGACACCCACGAGGGTGGGCGGAGTGGTGAGAGCGGAACCGCCGCAAGCGACGATCCAGTAGTTCAGGCGAGTGAAGAGGTTCGCGCCCGAAATCTTGCCCTTGGTACCGAGGACGGACTTGGCCTCCTGGCTCAGGGCGAGTTTGTTCCAAGCCAGGATCTGCTCGTTCGTCAGACTGCGCCACATGGTGGTGAGCCTCTTGAACACAGCCTTGACCTGTGCCTGGTCAGAGGTACGGACACTGCCGCCGTATCCGCGGTTGCGGATGTACTTGCGGTTCTTCACTTTCGCAGCGGTCACGCCCTTGGCGCTGCCGCTCATCTCCTCGAAGGCGATGGAAGGAATGTACTTCATAGCTAAGAAAGTATTTAATAGGTTAAGTAATAAGTATTTATGATGTTCATAATCTGTTTCTCCGTGTTACTCGCCATCCCTTACGAGGAAGGCAAAGATGAATGGATCGTATCCGGTGCTGTCGAAACCGCTCATTCTCTCCTGGCAGGTGAACACTCCGTTCTCGACGTGGGCCAACGAGTATCCGTTTACCGAAGGGTTGTACTGGTTGGAGCCTCCGAGGAAAGGAACATCCGCGTTCACATCCGTAGGGAAATCCCCCATCTGCGCTTCCCACGGCTGGTTCCGGTAAGAGTACGAACAGCTCGAGAACTGCATGTGCAGGAATACCCAGTGCTCAAAGATGACGCAGAACGTGTCTGAACTCCAATAAAGGTAGCGTGTCTCCTGGGTCATATTGATACGTGTCCTGGTGCCCTTGATGGGATTACCCGGCTGATTGAGCGTCGGATAGAGTGCCTGGATGAAGATGGTAATCTCGCCCTTATCGTCGAAATTGGTGAACTTCTCCAGACAGATCGTATTCTTGTCTTTAATCCACGTTTTTATGGCCGTACCGCCGTCATTATTCCAGGTATAGGAAGAATACACGTAACGGTCCTGGAACGTCAATATGGCGCCCGCAACGGCGCTTCTGTTGATGCTGAGGTCCGGTACGTAAATCTCCAGCGTATCCACGCCCTGATATGCCGCATTCGTGGGGTCGTAGGAAAACTTGGCGTTGAGAACAACGTAGTTCTCCGCCTGGTAGTCCTTGAACTGGATGGAGCCTGCTCCGAAGTTGTTTCCTGTACTGTTGAACATAGCCGTATCAATAGAGGATGCCCGGGCCGAAGACCTCGGTAGGTTTCACATAGTAGCCGCCACGGTGGGCAAAGGTGATAGAGGTGCCATCCCAGCTGGAGTTGCGCAGCCAGATGATGTAGGATTGAGCCGCGAAACAAGCGTTGCCTTCTCCCATGCCGCGGGCAAGAGCCATACTGGTGCCGATGCAATCCGAAGGAAG
>JAFZIX010000114.1 GCA_017554135.1 Bacteroidales bacterium
AACCAGGGCTACATCTACTTCAATGAGTCTGAAGTGGTAGATAATGTGCAGACAATGGCCAAGTTGGTCAAAATCAAGTCCGACGGAACCAAGGCCTCCGAGGTGGTACTGGGTACTGCCATGCGCACTTCTCCTACCATCAGTCCGGACGGCACCATCTACTGCACCGGCATGAAAGACGGCAAGGTGACGCTCTTCGCAGTGAAGGGCTCCGCAACCGGCGCTGCCGCAGGATGGTCCCAACTCGGAGGCAATTCTCGCAAAACCTGTAAAGCAGAATAAAGATGCTCCTTAGGAAATTATTTCTATTCGCCCTTCTGCCCGCGGTGCTGGTTTTCCAGTCCTGCGGGCCGGAGGACGTAGTGAATCCGGTCACTCCTCCGGTCGAAGAGACACCGGAGAACCCGGATCAGCCATCTACTCCTGATACCCCTTCGGGAGGAGATGCGGTTTCTATGGTCATATGCACCTTCAACATCCGCTATGCGAATACCGCCGATACTTACCCGGACGGTTCGAGCGCGGCCTGGAAAGACCGCAAGGAGTCGGTGAAAAAATTCCTCGACGCTACCAAGCCAGACCTGATAGGTCTGCAGGAACTTCGCAAGGAGCAATCGCAGTGGTTTTCTTCGCTGAGTTCGGAGTATGGCTACTACGATGTCAACAGGGATAACTCCAGCGGATCTTCCGTCGGCACCTCCGGCGGAGAAGGTGTGGGCATCATGTACCGCAAGGACCGTTTCGAGTTGGAACTGAAGGACTTCTTCTGGCTGGATTCGTCCCCCCGGGAACGACCCGCCCAGAATTCCGACGGCACCTATGGTGCATGGAGTTCTGCATGCCGCAGGGTGACGGTATATGCCAAACTTAAGGATAAGAAGAACGGCACAACCGTCTATTTCCTGCCTACTCACTACGACCATAAGAGTTCCGATGCCCGTCTGAAGGCGGCCGAACTCAATGTCGAGCAGATCAAGACTATTTGCAAAGTGACGGATATCAAGGAAGCCGCCAATGTGGTGATTCTCCATGTGGGCGACCTTAATACTACATACGAGTCTACCGAAATGAAGCCCCTGAAGGATGCGATGAAATATGCGCGTCTGGCCGTTGACGGCTCCGACAAATATACCAGCACTTTCAATGGTTTCGGCGATAGCAGCAAAATCATCGACCATATCTTCTATGGCGGCAAGGCTGTGAAGCCCGTAAAGTATTGGGTTGACCGCTCGGATTACGGCGTGCCGTTCCTCTCCGACCACTACCCCGTGCTGTTCAAGTGGGAATATCAATAGAAAAAAGCCTCTGGCAGAGGCTTTTTTCTATTTCAGGAAAGCGAAGAATACCGCCAGCACTATGCAGGCGAAGGCGGCGATATGGTTCCAGTGAAGTTGCTGGTTCTGGAACAGGAAGGAGATTATGACGGTGAAGACCGTCAGCGAGATAACCTCCTGAATCACTTTCAACTGAACAAGATTGAAAGGCCCGCCGTTCCCCTCGAACCCAATCCGGTTCGCGGGAATCAGTATGCAATATTCAAAAAATGCGATGCCCCACGACATCAGTATGATGAAGATAAGAGGCCATCCGGTGGAGATGTTCATTTCCTGAAGTTTGAAATGCCCATACCACGCAAATGTCATGAGAATATTGGATAAAATAAGCAGCAGAATGGTCCAGAGTCCTTGCATAACTATAATGCTCTTTATAAAGCGACGCAAAGGTAGTGAAATTAAATAAAATTTGTATATTTGCAGTCCCGTTTTCAAAAACGAGGGAAATACGGTTCAACACAAGACCTTCCGGTGGGGTGGGTGAGTGGCTGAAACCAGCAGTTTGCTAAACTGCCGTACGGGTAACCGTACCACGAGTTCGAATCTCGTCCCCACCGCAAAAATGCCTTACAGATTATTCTGCAAGGCATTTTTAGTTAATAATTTCCCTATTAATCTACCTGACTTCCAGCACGGAACCGTGGGGGCCTTCGGCGACAGCGCGGCGCCAGGCTTCGACGTAAGGAACGTTCGAGAGGCCCGAAGGGGTGCCGGCGTGGTATTCGCTGTGTTTGAAGGAACCATCCTCCTCCTGGGCCTTGATGTTGCCGTCCAGATACTTAATCAGCAGGAATTCCTCCAGCGCCACCCACTTGGCGAACTGCCCCTGGGCGGTGCCTACGGTGTGCTTCGTCATCAGGCGGCGGGCTTTCCGCACACGCCCGCGGGAGACCAGTTTTGCCACTTTTTCGTCCAGCGAAGGCACGGCAGAGAACATCTGCTCCTGCTCGAAGGCATCGGCGGCGCAACGAACGTTCGGCGCCATCTGGTTATACATCTTATAGCAGGCCTGGGCGACGCGGTTGCAAATCCAGAACTGCGAGGTCGAAGAATAATGCAGCATGTCGCCGTTGCCCACGCGGAGGCACTCCGGCACACGGGAAGTTGCTACGTAAATCGGTGTGAGATAAGAAGTTGCGGCATCATCCGTGCCGAACCAGACCAGCGCGCCCACCTCATCCGGCAGCCAGCCGCGGGCCTGCGCGACGAACCAGAATCCGGTCTGCTGGGTGGCGATTGCACGCTCGTTGGCGTACTCCTTTCCGTTCCACTTGAAATGCATCGGACGCCAGCGATAAGGCAGGGCGTTGCCGCCCGCACCGATATCCTGCGTCATATCCAGCGGCGTGCCCTCGAAATGGTCGCGCATCACATCCGCCACATCCTTCGCGGTAATCTTGCGGGAAGGTTTCACGAACAGCGGCATCTCGCCGGAAAGGTCGTGCCCGAGAGCATACTCGATCCAGTCGGAGGCCGGGCGGGAGATCTCCACACCGTTCTCCTCCCAGATGAAAACGCCGTCGCAGAGGATGTTGAAGGCGCTCCAGGCGCGGGCATCGCAGGCGCGGGCTCCGCCGAAGTCGAGGGGATTGTAGGCCTCGCGGAAAGAGAATTCCTCATCCGCCCCGCTGAACCATCCCTGCTCGCGAGCGAAGGAAATCACGTCCGGCGCATAAAGGCAGTTCTCCGGGTCGTTCAGGGGGAAACGGGTGATGCGGGCCTGGTTGGCATGCGCGCAGAT
>JAFZIX010000115.1 GCA_017554135.1 Bacteroidales bacterium
CAACATTTCCACGCCGGTAATTGACGAAGTTTATAATTGGGGAACAAACAGAATATGACTTACGAAGCAAAAAGAGCCATAGTACTGGCGGCGGGATTCGGTTCCAGGATGGTGCCGGTCACGCTTCAAACGCCCAAACCCCTTGTTAAGGTTAAGGGCACCCGCATTATCGATACGCTCCTGGACGCGCTCCTGGAGGACGGAATCGATGATATCACCATTGTCCGCGGATACAAGAAAGAGTGTTTCGACGAACTGCTCGAAAAATACCCTTTCCTCCAGTTCCGGGACAACGACCTGTATGAAAAAACCAACAGCATTTCCTCCGCAAAAGCGGCCCTGGATCTCATAGAAGGCGGCTGCTACATTTGCGAAGCGGACCTGCTTATCAACAATCCGGATGTGATACGCAAGTACCACGCATCATCGGACTACCTCTGTTCCTTCGCCCGCCAGACGGACGACTGGTGCCTGTCGGAGAAGAACGGATTTGCCGCCGACTACCGCAAGGGCGGAGAGGAATGCTTCAACTGCTATGGCATTTCCTTCTGGACCCCGGAAGACTGCGACCAACTACGCAGCGATATAGAAGAGATCTGGAACGAGGAAGGGGGCAGGGACGTATTTTGGGAATTCGTGCCTCTGGTGCTTCGCAAAGACAACTATGAGGTCAAGCTTCACGAGTGCCAGAAGGGAGATGTAGCCGAAATAGATTCCTTCCAGGAACTGATAGCAATGGATCCCACCTACAAACACTACGGAAAATGAAAGTTTATAAAGGTACCATACTCTCCGTAAACGCCAGCGACGAGGTATTCAATTATCTGGTGGAAGACGGCGGAAAGATAGTCTTCGTGGGCAACGAACTGCCTGCGGAATACGCAAGCGCTGAAATCATAGACCTCGGCACCAAGGCCCTGGCACCCTCCTTTGTAGACAGCCACATGCACTTCGCATCCTTCGCCATCTTCAACGCAGGCCTGAACGTGATGGACGCCGAGTCCAACGAGCAGATCAGCGAAATGATAGCGGATTTCTACGCCCGCAGCGGCAAGGCCAAGACCCTGATTGCCTTCGGCGCATCCCCCTATTCGGTTAAGGAGCGCAGACTGATCAGCCGCGAAGAACTGGACAAGGTCTGCCCGGACAAAGAGATAATGGTGGTCAAGTACGACGGCCACGCCTGCATAGTCAACACCAAATTGCTGGGCAAGATAGATGCCCAGGTAAAGCCCCTGCGCGGATATCATCCGGACTCCGGAGAGATGAACCAGGAAGCCTTCTTCAAGGTATCCGACTACATCACCGGGGCGCTTAGCATAGTGGAACTCTTCACCAATATGCAGAAGGCGGCGGACTTCGTAGCGGCCCGAGGCATAGGCGAAGTGCACACAGTCAGCGGCGTGGGCTTCCCCATGAACCTGGACATCACCACCGAGAAACTCTTCGCGAAATCGCTCAACAACGGCTTCCAGGTGCGTGTATTCCCCCAGCCCATGGATGTTAAGGTGGCGAAGTCCCGCAAACTTCCCCGCATAGGAGGATGCTTCCAGTGCGCACTTGACGGATGCTACGGCTCCCAGGATGCAGCGATGAACGAACCCTACAGCGATGGCACTTCCGGCGTCCTCTACTATAGCGACGAGAAGGTCACCGAGTTCTGCAAGAAAGCCAACCGCATGGGCCTGCAGATAGAAATGCACGCCATCGGCGACAAGGCATTCGACCAGGCCACCCGCTGCCTCAAGGCCGCCCTCGACGACTTCCCCCGCAAGGACCATCGCCACGGCATAATCCACGACTGCCTTCCTACCGAAGAAGGCATCAAAATCTGCAAGGATTATAAGATTTCCATGCCCATCCAGAGCGCATTCATCAACTGGAAACAGGAACCGGACGAGTATCTGGAGAGCATTATGGGCAAGGAGCGTGTAGCCCGCCTGAACCCTGTCAAGACCTTCTGCGACAACGGGATACTGGTCTCGCTGGGCTCCGACGCTCCCTGCACCACCCCCGACCCCATAGTCTGGATAGACCGCTGCGTCAACAATCCCAACGCATCTCAAAGGGTGCCGGTACAGACCGCCCTCCGCATGGCCACTCATAACGGCTACGCCACCACCTTCGACGACGACCTCCGCGGCTCGCTGGAAAAGGGCAAAATGGCCGATATGATAATCCTCAGCGCCAATCCCTACACCATCCCCGCCGAGGAAATCAAGAACCTGAAAGTGGAGCAACTTATCCTCAAGGGCGAGCCCTACCGCAGCGCCAGGGAAGGCATACTCAAAGCCGCCGTGCGCGGACTCTTCTCCAAAAACAGGTTCTAGCCGATGCCGACAGTACGCCACGCAGTCATACTCGCCGCCGGTGCCGCCACCCGCTTCGTGCCGCTATCGCTGGAACAGCCGAAAGGTTTGTTCTCGGTGAACGGTCAGCGCCTGATAGACAGGCAGATAGAGCAGTTGCTGGAGGCCGGCGTGCCGGATATCACGGTGGTGCTCGGCTACAAAAAGGAGATGTTCGGCTACCTCAGCGATAAGTACGGCGTCCGCCTCATCGACAACCCCCGCTACAACGTCAGCAACAACATCGACAGCCTGCTCTGCGCCGCTCCGTACCTGGAAGACGCCTACATCTGCTCCTGCGACGACTACTTCGCCGTCAATCCCTTCCGGAAGGAGGAGGAGCACTCGTTCTATGCGGGCGAGGAGGTGGATTACGCCTCCAAGGAGATGTTCGTGAGCATCGACCGCTCTGGCCGCATCACCCGTATGGAAAAGGGACGGCAGAGGGGGCGCATCCTCCTCGGGCACTCCTTCTGGACGGCGGAATTCGCGCGGAAGTTCATCCTTATCGCCTGGGCGGATAAAGACGGTAAATACACCCAGTCCTACTGGGAATGGCTGGTGCGGGACTATCTGGCAGTGCTGCCGCCGTTCTATTTCAAGCCCTACCCCAAGGGCAGCATCTTCGAATTCGACTATTTCGAGGAACTGCGCGCGTTCGACAGCGAATACAAGGCACACGCCCGCAGCACCATAATCGACAATATCAAGAGCGTCTTCAACTGCAGCGACGGCGATGTGACCAACTTCCGCAAGATCAGCGAAGGCCTCACCAACACCTCCTTCATCTTCAGCGTCGGGGGGAAGGATTATATCTACCGCCATCCCGGCGACGGCACCGGCGAGATAATCAACCGCAGCCACGAACGCAGCTGCCTCGAAAAGGCGAAGGAGCTGGGCATAGACCCTACCTATATCTATATGAACGTGGATGAGGGGTGGAAGATAAGTTCGTACGTGCCTGCCTTCCGCGAGCCCGACTATGCCTCCGAGGAGGATTCGGTGAAGGTGCTGGAAGTGCTCAGGGCCCTGCATGCCTCCCCCGTCGAACTGCCTTTCGGGCTGCGCCCTTGGGAGGATTCCCTGGAGATAGAGCGGCTTCTGGAAGAGAAATCCCCCGGCTGCTTCGACCGCTACCTCCCGCTCAAGGAGCGCATCGGCGAACTCTACGCCAGAACCATCGGTGACGGCGTGAAGAAGTGCTTCTGCCACGGAGACACCTACAAGCATAACTGGATGTTCCGGCCGGACGGCAGCGTAATCCTGATAGACTGGGAGTATTCCGGCTGTTCCGACCCCGGCATAGACGTGGGCTACTATATTGTGGACGCCATGTATGACAGGGAAACCGCCCGCGCCTTCATACGCGAGTATCTGCGCGAGAACTGGACGCCCACGCTGGAAGAACACTACCTGATTTATACCGCCCTGATTGCCTGGTACTGGTTCGTATGGGCCCTCTACCGGGAAATGTGCGGCGCATCCATGGGAGAAAGCCTCAACAACTGGCTGGAAATGGCTAAATACTACTCGAAATGACACTGAAGGACTTTTGGCATAAGATCTACACCAAACCCAGGCGACTGCGCAAGATCAGGCGCTACGGCATCCCCATGATTCAGGCCTTCGACCGGGCTCTTACCGGCGCCGGCATCCCCTTCAGCCCCGTTTACGGCACGCTGCTTGGCGCGATTCGCGAGAAGGGCTTCATCAAGCACGACGACGACGTGGATATGGGCGTCTGGACAGACCGCCTTCCCGGAGGCCTCGAGGCTCTGCACAAGGCTATGGCTAGCGAGGGATTCACTCTCAAACGCACCCTGCTGGTAGATAACGGCGATTTCGCACGCGAAGAGACCTGGAAGTGGAACCACGTGAGCGTGGATATCTTCTTCTTCGACCGCGTGGAGGGCGATACCTGCCGCGGGTATATGTTCTATCCCTTCAGGGACTGCAAGCGCTTCAGCGAGTCCGTAAAAAAGCACGGAGGCCTGCGGGTGGTGGAATTCGATGTCCCCTTCTCCAGCGATACCGAGCGTCTGCCCTTCGAGAACATCCTGCTGCCGGTCACGAAGACCGCGGAAGGCTTCGTGGTGGCGCGCTACGGACTGGACTGGCGCGTGCCGGATCCTACCTTTGTCTATCCCCGCCCCGGAGTCTCGGGCAATCGCGACCGCGACGACAAGATCTGCAAAATCGCACGCCCCTGAACCATGGAAGCCCTCTCCCTCCCCCAGATACACTCGGTCCTGCTGGACATCCTGATTGATATCGACAGTTTCTGCCGCAGCAACGGCATCAGGTACGCCATTGGCTACGGCACGCTGCTGGGGGCGGTGCGCTACGGGGATTTCATCCCCTGGGATGACGACGCCGACCTGATAATGCCCCGGGAGGATTTCGAACGCTTCATCGACACATACCCTTCCGACGGGCGCTATCACTGCCTCTACAATACCGACTGCGAGGAAGAGCGGTTCATATCGGGCTTTGCCAAGGTGCACGACCCGCAGACGGACAAGTTCGTGGGCAACAAGAAATACCGCAACCACTATGGAGTGAGCGTGGATATCTTTCCGCTGGATCCTCTGCCGGAAGATCCGAAAGAGCGTCGCAAACTCATCGCACGTGCAATGCACTACAATCGTATGCTCGGCTTTTACGGCAAGCATTTCTTCCACAGTTCTCCATTCCTTATGATAGAAGCCCGCATACGACGGATGGACTATTGGTTCAGGAAGTGCAATGAGACCGTCCATTCGGTAAAGCCGGAAGAATCATCTTTATACGGCGTGATGATGGGCGCCCGGGGATTCCACAACGTGCATCCCAAAACTCTGCTGGACGAGCCGGCAGAAATCAGCCTCGCCGGGCACAAGTTCTTATGCCCGAAGGATACTGACTCTTATTTAAGGCAGATTTACGGCCCCGACTATATGACTCCCCCGCCGGAAGACCAAAGGACCGGCCACGGGGATCCTGTCTATCGGATCTGACGCAGGCGGACCAGGGTAGGACGGTCCCAGCGAATCCCTATCCACCAGCAGCGGCGCAGAATATGCCCTACCACCGGCTCCACCGGAGATCCGGCCATTCGGCCTGTAGTGATCATAAAAAGAGCCAGTCACACGGACTGGCTCTTTCTCTATAATAGGGGTTAGGTTAGCAACTACTTTACACAACGTACGGACATTGCACTGGAACAACCAATTCTTGGCGCGAAGCTATACAGTTCGCCAAGATCGTATGTCTGCATCATCGTAACGGTAGGTGCGCCGAAATCATGAACCGCCACCATTCCTGATGTATCATCGTAACCTGTTCTGTCCTCAATCCTCATATATTTGCGATACGTAGTGCTTCCACCGTTCGTGCACCAATAGAAGCCTGCATAACGGAAATAGTCTGAGCCGTAATTACGGTAGTCATATATCTGGGCAGGAATGTTGTTTTCTTCAATATATCCGGCATACGGGAAGTAGGCCGTGACAGGGTCCAGATCAAAGGTGACACCGGCATTTTTGTCGGTATTCAAGACATAATCCGTGAATGAAGAATTGGCAACATACGTATAATCACCCATTACATGCCATCCGTACGGGCAAGGATCGTCGTTGCTGCTGCTCCAGCGATCTTTTGCACCTAATTCATAACCAGCAGCATAGACCCAGTCATAATTATTTAAGTTAGGATTGATAAAGGTCATTGGATGGGCATGGGCGTAGGCGACAGTACCATTTTCAGCGGTGCTCGCGACGTAATTCCAGTTGCCGGCATTTGTAGTATATATCTGAATGGGATCGACATCCGCATAGAGGTTCTTGACGCCGCGGAAAGGATCCTTACGGCCGAACTGATAAAGCAGGCCGGCTGTTTCTGTGCTTCCGACTCCGTTGCTGTCGCCGGTAGTATATGCATAGCTGAAGCCGCCCAGGTTCACCTTCATCATATTGTTGCTATAGTAATCCGTTGTAGGATCGAAGGATGCGCCCGTGCACCAGATATGCCAGCTCCAGAGAATATTATCGGAATCGTCCTTCACGGCCACAACCGCATTTCCGCGGGCACCGGTGGTCTCGATGTAAACATAGCCGTCGTCATACAGGGTAGCAGATGTGATTAAATCGCCCACAGAAGGTGCCGAAAGTGCACCGGCCGGGGATTCCCAAAGCACAACAGCAGATGCGGCAGTGCTATTGAGCCAGTTATAATCCGTTCCCTTGCAGTTCTTGAACTTGTAAGTTGCAGCATCATCAGATGCAATCACATAGCAGTTTGCAGTCTGGTTGCTGGGACTCAGGTTGGTTGCTGCCGGAGGAGCAGGAGATGCAGTAGAAGCAAGGCTAACAGACATATTGTACTGCTTGCCCGGAAGGAAAGTAAAGTCACTGGTCAGAGGTTTGGTTGCAGTATAGTCTTCGCCTTCAGTGGAATTATGCACTTTAAAGACGAACTTGTCCCCAGCGCTGAATGCATTTGCGCGGAAAGGGAAATATACAACGAATTCCCTGGAATCCAGCATATAGTAATCGAAGTTTACCTTCAACTCGCTGCCAAGCGAACCGGCGCTGAAACCACTGTAGAATGTGCCTCCGTTCCAGAACTTGTTAATAGACACATCGCTGCTGTTGGTAGTTTCGATAGATGCATAGGTAATCTGGTCCAAAGCGTTTGGATCGAATGCGGCAGGTAAGCTGAATGTCACCTTCAAGACCGACAGCTGCTGTTCAAGAGTTGTAGTAAAAGCAGACCCGGCCACATCTGCAGCGCCAATAAGGATGCTTCCTTCCGCGATATGGGAGAAGTCGCCATTGGCATCCTGCTTGATATCGCTACTCATCTTCAACGCATTCATGAAATCAGAGGATAACACAAGGCCATCCTTATATATAGCCCTAAGGCCTTCAGCGTTCGCAGCCGACCCCAACTTGCCGGCGATGGTTTCTGTAAGAGCAGGGTAAACTGCATAAACATCCCAGCGTTCTTCAGGAGCTCCGCCTGTAAATGTACCAGTGAACGTGACGGATGTCTTTCCGGCTTCCCCAGAGTAAGTGAAGTTATCTACAACGATTGTAGAACTTTTGGTCCAGGTAACTAGGCTTATGGTCTCGTTTGCGTCCCATGTAGGTTTCAACAGACCGCCCTCAAGAGCATATGATGCTTTGGTACCCAGAGATGCGGTTAATTGCATGGGTATACCGACGACCTCTACCTCGGGTTCCTGAATATCGACAACCTCTTCCTGGACCTGGCAGGAAAAAGCTAAAAACGCAATTAGCGCTAATACAATTACTTTCTTCATGGCTTTTTCCTCCTGTTAATCACCAAATGGAACATCTCCACCATTTTCATAGCCTGTGATAGACTGGCAGATTACGCCCTCGGAGCGTAATTCAATCACCTGCAATTCAGGTGACTCATAATTATTCTTTAAATCCATATTATTCGTTTGTTATTATTTTAATCAGGAACAACTACGTTGGCCGTATACATATATCCACGCTGGAGAGTGATATCCTTCGTGAAAGTCTTGATAGTGACATCACTTCCGGCTGACACACCATTGACAAAAGCATTGAATACCCAATAGTACCCGCTCTTTATGCTGGATTCAGCGAGAACGAATGGCATGTAAAGAGTCACTATTCCTGTTTCAGGAACGGCGAAATCTCCCCATAAGACGCGTGATGCAAGAGGATCCTTAAAACTACCGCTAATAGGAGAGGCAACCTGATCAATTAATTCCTTACCGCCTCCGGCGGCGAACATATTGAAATACTCCGCGCTATTAGTATAGCAATTCATCTGTATTTTACTGAAAGTCTGCCCTTTACAAGATGCGGGGAGAGTCACGACTAATTTAAGGACAGTCATAAGATTGTTCAAAGAAACTGTGAGCGTACCGTTCTTTATGTCGTCGATATCTACCGCTCCGGACATGAGGCAGTAATTTGTCATGTGACTGAAATCTGCGTTTGCGGTCTGCTTTACTTCATTGTTCTGTGAGTATTGGAAGTACTGGCCTGAACCGTTATAAATTATACGGGCATTATTACCATTCCTGTCTTTATAAGCGGGAGTCCTGTACATGCCTCCGCTCATAGTCAGTGCCGGATAAATGGCAATAACCTTCGCAGGGCTTGCTCCACCGGTAAAAGTGCCGCTGAAAGTAGCCGAAGAACGGCCGGCCTCACCGCTGGAAGTGAATGTGTCAACGGATACGAGTTCGCCGTTATCACCATCAAGAGTAACGACAGAAATGCTTTCTTCGGCATTCCAGGTTTCTTTAAGACCTGAGCCGTTGTCATTGTAGGCTGTTTTGGTGCCGCTTATATTGGCTGTAAGCGTCATTGGAACACCATTCCCCTCTTCAGAAGAAGACACTGTTTCCTGGTTTTTCTGGCAGGAAACCATTACTGCCAATACTGCAGTAGAAAGAATAATCAATTTCTTCATTGTACTGTCCTCCTTTAATTAATCGAAAAGATCACCGCCATCCTTGAAACCGGGGGCGCTTTGAGCAATACATCCCTCAAGAGAGAGTTCAATGACTTCGCTCACAGGCGAATCATAATGTTGTTTTTTTGTCATGACTTATAGATTGATAATAACTTACTAATACAACTTGCGAATTTCGCAATTACCAACTTTTAAATAAATACATATTTTTATGTATATCCCATTGTTAGGGATATGCTTATATTTGTGGAGATGAAACGTTTAGCCCTAATAGTATTTCTTTTGATTCCCCTGTTATCATGGGCACAGGAGGAATCTGAAGACGCATACAGCATAGCGGAAAAGCAGTTCTTCGAGGCTGATTACGGGGCGGCGATAAAGACGGCACTTGACGGGCTGAAACAGAAACCGGCAAAGTCTTCGGAGGAATCCGCCGCCGAGCTTTACTCCATACTGGGCGCATCTTATTCAAGGCTGGGGGCGTTCGACAAGGCATCCGATTACTTCGTTCGCTGCTATGAATTCGACAAGAAATCCCAGAATCCCGAAGGCATGTCTTCGTCGCTCATCAATCTTGCTTCGATGTATGTCTACGCCGGAAAACCGGAGATGGCCGAGAAGGAAGCCCTGGAGGCCATTGCCGTTGAGAAGCCTCTGGGAAGGCCTGCGAAACTTGCCATGGCGTACGGAAAGGCGTGCGATGTTTATCATGCCTTGAAACAGGATGAGACAGCGTTGGAGTATGCCAATCTGGCCGTAAAAACCGCCATGGAGACGGAAGACCCGGTCGCGATAGCAATCAGGAAGAGCCAGCGCGCATATCCGCTTCTCGCCCTCGGAAGATACAATGAAGCGACGGAAGATCTAAACTATGCAGAGAGAGTTTTCCTGGATAACGGGAACAGGCAGTCGCTTGCCATAGTTTATTTCCAGTTGGCCGGCCTGCACGAGAAATACGAAAGGAATACCCTGTCGACATCCTACTACAAAAAGGCGCTGGACCTTGCCAGGGAACTCCCCGACAAACCTCTCGAGCAGAGAATATGCCTGTCTTATGCCAACCACCTGAAGAACATCAATCCCAAGGAGGCCTATGCGCTTCTGGACCGATCTTCGACCCTACAGGCTGAGATAGCGAAAACCGACAGTGACAAGGCTCTGGAACTGTTCAACATCGAGTATGATACTGCCAAAAGGGAGGAGCAGATTGCTACGCAGGAACGTGCCCTTCAGCATAAAAGGAACACGATAGCGCTTCTGCTCAGCGTATTGGCCCTACTCCTCATTGCCGCGGCAATCACCGCCGTCACGGCCGTCCATTCCAATAAAGTCAAGAAAGAACTCAAGCAGAGCAACGACCAGAAAGGCTTCCTTCTCAAAGTGATTTCCCACGATATTATGTCCCCGGCGATCGCTATGTTAAGGGGCATCCAGATGCTCAGGAGCCATTCCCGTATTCCGGAGGATGCCCAATCCTCGGAAGTCCTTGCCCAACTGGAAAGGCAGGCCGAATCGGAGGTCGAACTGATAGGCAATGCCGTAAAATGGGTCCAGAATAAAGATGGCTCTTCCTCTGGCGAGGACACACATTTCAACATCGTCGAAATGGTGCAGGAAGCCATCGGCCAGTATCGCGAAATCGCCGCCCAAAAGGGCATTACGCTCGAGCAGGATTTTCAGGAAGACAGCATCATTGTCTGCTGCAACCGCAATCATCTTCAATTCGCACTGAGAAATCTCCTTTCCAATTCCATCAAGTTTTCCAATCCCGGCAACAAGGTAACAATCCATCTGCATCCGGAGAATGACTGTATCAATTTGAGTGTGGAGGATTTCGGCATTGGAATCCCTGAAGACAAACTTGACGCAATTTACAGCTCCGAGACCACTTTCCGCCGTTCAGGCACATCCGGCGAACCAAGCCACGGAATAGGTCTTGCAGTCAGCCGGGATCTGATTACGTCTATCGGAGGCAGGCTCACCGTGCAAAGTGCAGAAGGAAAAGGCTGTATCTTCACTATTCAAATCCCAAAAGGAGGGCGAGCAAGTGAGTGATAATGTGAGACTTATGTTGGTGGACGACCACCCGCTCATGCTTTTCGGTATCACAGCGATGCTGGAAGGCAAGGGCGTAGAAATCGTGGGGACCGCAGGAAATGGCATAGATGCCTTAAAGAAAGCAGAAGAACTCAAACCGGATGTTATGATGCTCGACATCGTGATGCCCGGGATGGACGGAATTGAACTTGCCAGAAGGATGAGGGCTGAAATGCCGGATGTCGCTCTCCTGGTTCTTTCCAGCGACTCTTCACTTGCATCATTGGAAACTCTTCTCAACATAGGAATAGACGGTTTCCTGTCCAAAACCAGTGATGCATCCGTAATGATCGATGCAATCAAGAGCGTAGCCGCAGGATATGAATTCTATGGAACGGATATCGCCAGGCTTATCGAACGCATAAGTCTTGCGAAAAAAGCATCCAACAGTATGTTCACGCCAAGGGAGATCGACGTGATACGCCTCAGTTGCATGGGGCTTCAATACAAGGAGATAGCCGGACGCCTGGGCATCAAATACCTGACCGTGGTCACGATCAAGAACAACATTTTCCGGAAACTTGGCATAAACAATACCGTCGAACTGGTAATCTATGCCATCAAGAACGGACTGATTTCCTTATAGACATCTGCGAAGATACGGCCGTTCAGCGAAGAGGGTGCGGTCCCAGCGGAGGGCGATCCAGCGGCAGCGGCGGAGGATGTGGCGGTAGACGGGCTCTAGAGGGGATCCGGGCAGGCGGTCGCGCCAGAACTCATAG
>JAFZIX010000116.1 GCA_017554135.1 Bacteroidales bacterium
CTTCCGTGCGGAAGACTTTGCAAAGATTGTTTACAGTAATCATAGTGTGTTGTATTTATTATTGTTTATTATTCATTCTTCAACGAGTCAACAGGATTGGCCCGGGCAATTCTCAGGCAGTTCAGCACCACTACGCCCAGCACAATCACCAGTACCAGCAGCGCACCGCCGATGAAGTACAGCGGGCTGAGCGGCACCTTCTCCACAAACAGCTCCAGCAGTTTGCCGGCCACGAAGAACGCTCCGACGCAAGCCAGCACCGCCATAATTGCCGACAGCTTGAGTATACCTGTCGCAAAGACACCTAGTACATCCCGAGATGAGGCTCCGTTAATCTTTCGCACTGCCATTTCCTTGCTGCGCCGCAGACTCTCGTCCCTGATGAAACCGATCAGCCCCATCAGTGCGATCAGCAGCGAGAAGCCAGCTCCCAGCGCCATGGTATTACGCACCTTTTTGACATCGGAGTAAGCCGCACGCATCTGTTCTTCATAAGAGATTATGTCTATCTCCTTACCTTCCAGAGCCTGAGACAAAGCCTCTCGGACCTTCGGCAGCGATTCGGGCCGCACTTTGAAAAGGATATGAGGCATCCAGCAGTCTTCACTGCCAACTTCTCCGAAGAACCACACACTCGGCCTTGGATCCTTCCATACGAGACTTCCGATAAGATAGCTCTTGTAGACACCGGAAATGGTGTAATAGAACGGTATCCCGTCATCTTCGCTAACAGGGGCGTGTCCTGTAACAAACACCTGTTTGCCGACTGCGCCGTCGCTCCAGTCCGAGAAATCGGCCATCCTTGTCACAAACTTATCGTCCACTGCTATCTCCAGTTCATTCTCTGGAGCACGTCCCTCAAGGAACTGGATATCCATCAGGTCGTAAAAGCCGGAAGAACATTCATACTGGTCTGCAATATTGAATAATTCCCTATTGTCACCGGGGATATACACATTGTCTCCGCTTGACCCCTGGTAGGGCAAGTTGTCGCAGGCAGCCACGCCATTCACCTCTGGAAGGTTCCTGAGCGCATCAATCGCCCTTGTCTGGGCCTGCCTGTCACCGTCATACATACTGATGTAGTACAAGTTTTCATATGAATAGCCCGGATTACTGTGATTCACCATCTCATATTGTCTGCCGATGATCAGCAGCATCACCACCAGGAACACATTGATAAGCACCTGCACACCAAGAAGCCCCAGCTTCCACCGGCGGGAATTCTCCGTGTAGTTCTTCAGGGCGGCATCGACCGGAATCCGCTGGTACAGTTCGGCCGGAACGACAATGGATATGACCAGCACGAACAGGATGACTGCGACGATGGCTATCACGCTCTTCGGCACCAACAGCGTCTGGAACGGCACGCCGAGCAGGTTCTCAATGATACCCCGGCCGGCGAAAATGATCAAGGAAGCCAGTATAAGCGAGAGTATGATATGGAGCAGCGCCTCCTTGGACAGCAAACCGTAGATGTGCTTGCCCTCAGCGCCATAGCACTTGCGGACGCCCACCTCCTTGGAGCGCTTCACCATGGAGGAAATGACGATCAGAATGTAATTCAGCAGGGAAATCAAGATCAACAGCGCCGCGACGATCGACAGCAGGATAATCTGCGTCTTCACTTCCGGATCGTTCGTATGCAATTTGTTGAACGGTTTCAGGTAATACTTTAGCGTCAAGCCATCGGCCTCGAACTCCTCCAGCGGCTGATGCGCCTCCTGCATCTTCCGGATGGCATCTGTGAGAGTTGCCGGGGCCACACCGGGAGCAAGCTTCACATATCCTTTGTAGCGGTCGTTGCCCATCCAGTTGGTTGTGCTCCACTCACTATAGGTTGCCATCGACAGCAGGATGTCGTAATCCAGACTCCCGTTCTTCGGAAAGTCCTCGAAGACGCCCTCGATGGTCCCCTTGAATTCCAGCTGGTCCAGGTTGCAGATCTGCTTGCCGATGACGGAGGTGAGGTCATGCCCGGCCTGACCGGGCATCTCATCCATCAGTTTTTCCGCGAAACTGCGGCTCACCATCACCGAGCCCCATTTTCCAAGCGCCTTTGTCGGATCGCCGGCCAGGATCGGCCGGTCAAAGACCTTGAAGAAGCAGGTGTCGGCGCAGACCAGCTTGGCTTTCAGTTTATTTCCATGCTCGTCCTGATAGGTGTCGCCGTTGAAAACAGAGGTAGTACGAGTCCCTGCTTCTACGCCTGGCACTTCCTCCATAAAGCCAACCGCAACAGCACCGCTCACTTGGTTATAATCATTCTCGTCGCCGTTCTGCGAATACCAGGTATAAATGGAATACACCCGGTCGATGTCCTTGTAAAAGCTGTCGTAGCTGAGCTCAAAGAATACCTTGGCAATGAGCACGATGCCCACCGCCAGTCCCACGCCCAGGGACAGGACCTTGATCAGGATGTCGTTTTTCGTTTTCACTACAGTTCGTTCTTCACGTCACTGACAATCTGGCCGTCGAACAGGTCGATCGTGCGCTGGGCGCAGGCAGCATCCTTCTGGGAGTGAGTCACCATCACGATGGTCGTGCCTTCGGCGTTGAGTTCCTTCAGCAGGTCCATCACTTCCTTGCCGTTCTTGGAATCCAGGTTACCGGTGGGCTCATCGGCCAGGATGAGCTTGGGACCGGCCACGACGGCACGGGCGATAGCCACCC
>JAFZIX010000117.1 GCA_017554135.1 Bacteroidales bacterium
CAGATTCCCGAGGAGGATTTCCTCCGTGCGGAGTATGTGATCGGTGAGGTTCAGCGCGTGCTGGATGTCTGCGACGCCCTTGAAAGGGATGATTACGAGACCGTCGGCGAGATGATGTACCAGACCCACTTCGGCATGAGCCGCCTGTATGAGGTCAGCTGCGAGGAACTCGACTTCCTCAATAAGCTCGCCCGCAAGATGGACGTGACCGGCTCCCGCGTAATGGGCGGCGGCTTCGGCGGCTGCACCATCAACCTCGTGAAGGACGAACTCTACGAGCCCTTCATCGCCGCGGCAAAAGAAAAGTTCGCAGCCAAATTCGGCCACGAACCCAAAATCTATGACGTCGTCGTCTCCGACGGCGCCAGAAAACTATAAACTGTCATTCCTCGCTCACTGTCATTCCTCGCTCCCTCTGTCATTCCGAGCGAAGCGAAGGAATCTATTGTAAGAACGATTCTACAAATCCGCGATTGACCCTGCTTAGGCCGGTCGCGGATTTCTTTATGTCCGGATTGCGCAGCAGGATGCCGGCGCAGTCTTCATAGACGTTGAACCCGATACGCACCAACTGCATTTCGCCGGCCTCCGGGTAGGTCAGGGTGATTTCATTGTCGGCCCCGTCTAGACTGAAGAACAGCAGGTCCACGTCCTTCCCCAATTCCTGCCGGGTCACAAATTTCGCCATCTCCAGCGCCAGGTCATCCAACCCTGCATCGAAGATCTTCACCTTTTCTATCATCTGCCCGGGAGTGTCGACGATGCGTCCGGTATAGCCTGCGAAATCCTCCCCGTTCACTGCCGCCTGCATACGGGCTTCAGTATCCGCGGAGCCATCGCTCAGCCAAATCATCACCTTCTCCGCCGGGTCGTGATAAAGCAGGGGAAAGCGCACCAAGTTCTTCGCGCCGCACTGCGGGCACTCCCGCACGAACAGCGCTCCGGCCAGCAGCCTCTCCTTCAACTCCGGCTCGCGCTCTGTATTGATGGACGCCACCGCCTCCACCTCGAACGCCTTGCCGCACTTATTGCATCGTATTTCATTCATGGTGTAAAGGTAGCAACAATTTTGCGTATTTCAACAATACCTGATAATCAAGGACTTACCAAAAATCGTCTGGTGAAAATATACCAGACGACTTTTGGTAACTGACTGATAATCAGGGGGTGTTGTTGCGCCGTCATCAATCGGTAGCCACGGCTATACGGGGCATTAGATAATCGCAGGGCTGGGTGTGTACAACGCCAATGCCCGCTTCTACGACCCAGTCACCGGTCGCTTCCTCGCTCCGGACCCGCTGATTCAGGACCCGGCATCAACCCAGAACTTCAATAGATACTCATACTGTTTGAATAATCCACTTAAGTATACGGATGAGAGTGGGGAATCTTTAGTTTTTAAAATATCCAGAAGGGGGATTACGCTTGGATGGAACTTTTCTTTCATAGATAGTCCTCTTGGTATTGGAGTTGGAGTATCTTATGATTGGGTGGATAAAAACCTTGGAGCATATGTGGAAATCGGTAGCCATAGCGAAATTGATTTGTTCGGTTTCGGATTTGATTATGATTATTCAATAAAAGGCACGTATTCTTACGCCTTGGATGATAAAAAATCATCTATTGAAATAAAAGCATCCGCAACGGTCAGTATTTTGGGCACAAAAACAGAAGGAGCAATTTCTGCTGGGTATAGTTATTCTAGCAATGGTGGCAATTCTGTTAAAATCAACGAAAGTGCTAGTGTCTTCTTTTCAGCGAAAAGTAAAACCACCTTTTCATTGGAACAAACGTATGCTATAGATCACAAAAAATGGTCACATGGTTATTCGACACTGTTATCATTAACAATCAACAAAACAAAACCATACGGATACGATAGTTCTGTTTCAAGTGATATAAAATATTCTCATTCTTTTGGGAGAAGTGGTTCATCTAAAATTGATTACGATTTAGGATTTGGAAATACCGAGAGGAAAGAATCCATCTTTGAATCAGATGGCTTTAATGCGGATGCTATATGGACCTCTGATGCAAAATCGGCAAGGAGCTTGATAGAAAAGATATTAAGAAAATTATTAAATTTGAAAAAATAAATAAATACTCTTTGACTCTTTTGTGAATACTAGATAGCAATTACCTTTTGAGGAAATTGCTATCGTTGCATGCATGAATAAAAGACGCCAAATAATGCAAATAATGTATAATGAGTATATGAATAGCAAGTTTAGGATTATTATCGCATTATTATTTGCTGTAATTACGGTCGAAGAATTACGCTCCCAAGATTTATTCCAACTATACAATAATTGTGTGGAATTGAATGCGGGAATTAATAGCAGCAGAATAAACCATCACTTATCCAACGCTGATGGTTCTGTTAATTACCCTTCAACTGGAGTCTATTTTGGGGCAGAAAAATGTTTGTTTCCCTTTAATGATGGCAGAATTAATTGTTCGATAATCGGAGGCTTATTATTCTCTTTTGATAAGTCCGGTCCTAGCAACTCTTTTTTTTCCTCTCTCAAGGAGACGCACATTAAAGTGCCCGTTTATTTGAGGTTATATGATGATATAATTCAAGCCATATTCCCGTCAATAACTAATATTGAAATATATCCGGCAATTGGCCCAACATTTTCGTGTGGGATATCATCATCCAGAGATAATAATGGAGAGAGAGTAGATAATTATAGGAGCCATTCTTTTAGAAGATTTGATATTGGTATCGGGGCTGAAATATCTTTATATTGGAAGAAAATAGTGGGCATAAGGATTGCCTATTGTTCTGGTGTTATTAATAGGAGTCCGCAATTGAACACTTTTGATAATACTTTCTCTATTGGTCTTCTCTGGTTATTGAGAACTGACGAATACTAGCAATGCAGACGCATTGCTAGTATTCGTGAATAAAGAAAAATTTTGGGAGATTATCTTTAGAGCGTCTTTAAAAGGAAGGCAAGTTTTCCCTACCTTCCCGGCTTAGCACTTATTTGCGCCTGGGAGATGTTGATGATGAAGTCGCCCATCTTCTCGAGGGAGTTCACCACATCCATGTAGAAGGCGCCGGTCTCGTAGGGGTAGTTGGCTTTCTCGACGTTGGCCAGGTGCTCTTCGCGCAGGGTGTCGCGGTAGGCGTTCACATTCTCCTCGGCCTCCTCGGCGTTGGTGATGTTCTCCAGCTGCACCAGCGGCGTGTCCAGGTTGTAGTGCATGGCCTCGTAGGCCACATCCACCAGATTGATCAGGCGCTCCAGCTTGCGGCTCATATCGGGTGTGAACTTCTGCCCGTGGGCCCAGGCGCGGGAAAGGATCTTGCCGATGCTCTCGCCGCTGTCGCCCAGAGACTCCATCTCGCCAATGATGCGGTAGAAGCTGCGGATGCGGATAACACCGTCGTGGGACATCTCGTTGCGGGTGGCTTCGTTGAGGTAGGCCGCAATCTCGTGCTCCATGTGGTCGGTGATTTCCTCATATTTCACCAGGCTCTCATTGGCCTTTTCGAACGCCTCCTGATCCTTGGCCAGCACCGCCTCGCGTATATAATTAAGGTCCTTGCGGCAGAGGTCGCCGTAGCGCACGAGTTCCATCTTGACGGAACTGAGGGCCATATCCGCAGTGCCTATGGTACCGGCGTTGATATATTTGAGGCGGAAGACCTCGCGCTCGCCGTCCTTCGGGCTCGGCACCATCCAGGTCACTATCTTCACAATGACGGGGATGAACCAGACGAGTATGCAGGTGTTGATGATGTTGAAGAGGGTATGCAGGGTGGCGACGCTGTAGGGCAGCGATGCGATAAGCGCAGCGCGCGTGGCCTCATCCGCGGCAGCGAAATCCGTCAGAGCCGGGTTCGGGAAGCCGAAGGCCTCGACTATGTTGCCGAGCAGGCCCAGGAACGGATGGAAGAGGCAGCACACCCAGAGCACGCCGAACACGTTGAAGAGGAAGTGCGCCCGCGCCGTTCGCTTTGCGGAAACGTTGGCGACAGAAGCAGCGATGTTGGAGGTGATGGTGGTTCCGATGTTCTCGCCCAAAACCATCGCCGCGGCCATCTCGAAGGGGATGTAGCCGTTGGCGACGAGCACCATGGTGATGGCCATGGTGGCGGCGGAACTCTGGAGCATCAGCGTCATGCAGGCGCCTGCGACCATGAACAGCAGTATGCTGAGGGCGCCCCAGTCGGTGAGGCCGCCGAGGAAGTGCCGCACAGGCTCGTTGTCCAGCAGGACGGTGGAGGTCTCGCGCAGGGTGGTGAGGCCAAGGAAGAGCAGGGCGAAGCCCATCAAGAACTCACCTAAGTTATTGAACTTCTTTTTGTTGGCGCTGATGAGCACGAAGGCGAAGAACATCAGCGGCACGGCTATGGCGCCGAGGCTGAAAGACGAACCGCCGAAGGACAGCGCGAAGATCCACGCCGTGACCGTGGTGCCGATATTTGCGCCCATGATTACGGCCACCGCCGTGGCCAGCGAAAGGAGACCCGCATTCACGAAGCTCACCAGCATCAGGGTGGTAGCGGTGGAAGACTGCACGAGGGCGGTCACCGTGATACCCGTGAGGATGCATTTGAAGGTGTTGGAGGTCATTTTGGCCATGAAGGTGCGCAGACGGTCACCGGCCATTTTCTGCAGGCCTCCGCTCATCAGGGACATTCCGTAGAGGAACATTCCCAGAGAGCCGAGCAGGGTCAAAATCCTTAGGAACAGACTCATAAATTGCTATATTGCGAAAAATCGGTTAAATTTACTGAAAATAATTGATAATCCGGCATAATGAGGAGACTCGCTGCAATAATACTGTTCATGTGTGCGCTGGCAGGCCCGGCTTCGGCCCAGCTTGTCAGCATGGGGCAGGATCCGGTCAGCGTCAAATGGAAAAGCCTGGAAACCAACAACTTCCGCATAGTATATCCGGCCGCGGCAGATTCCCTGGCGAGGGCCTACGCCCGCTCGCTGGAGAGTTTTGTGGCCGCCCAGAAGGCCGGATGCGGATTCTCCCCCAACGAACTTTACAGTCGCAGGATGCCGGTCATCCTTCACGCATATTCCGCCACATCCAACGGCATAGTCACCTGGGCTCCGAGGCGCATGGAATTTTTCACCAGCGCGGATTTCTATAACCCCGAATCGACCCCCTGGATGGAGCAGCTGACGGTGCACGAAGGCAGGCACGCGGCGCAGATGCAGTTCTCCCGCAAGAACAAACTCTTCCGCCCGCTGGAGTGGTTCATCGGCGACCTTGCCCCTGGCGCGGCGGCGGGTCTTTATCCGGGCCCTGCCCTGATGGAGGGAGATGCGGTGGTGGCGGAAACGGCCCTCACCAGATCCGGGCGGGGGCGCACCGCGGACTTCCTGGAATACTACCACGTGGCGCTCGCAGACAGTCTCTATCGGGATTTCTGGCAGTGGCGCTACGGCTCGCAGAAACGCTACACTCCGGATTATTACCGCGCAGGCTATGTGCTGATTGCCGGCATGCGACACGCCTTCGACGATAGCACTTTCACCGCCCGCTATTTCAACATGGCCAACAAGCGCTTCCTCACCTATAACGTGCTGGATAAGACGGTGATAGAGTCTTCCGGCCGCAAAAAGAACCTCTACTCCGCGTTCAAGGTCATTCAGGATTCCCTGCGGGCGGAATGGGCGGCCCTGGACAGCGCCAGAACGCCGTTCGTTGAAGGCCGGGACCTGGTGAGGCCGGGGCGCCTCTACGACAGCTACACCTCCCTGCTGTTCGCGGACGGGGACCTCTACGCCATCCATGCGGGCCTGGACCGCGCCAGGGAGATGGTGCGTATCGACACCACCGGGCGCGTGGAGAGGCTGGGCGCTTTTGCCAAGGAAAGCTCCCGCATCGCCTACGACCCCTCGAACCGCAGGATTATCTGGTCCGAGTATAAGCCATCGGCGCTGCTGGGCCTCAAATCCTGGTCCATCCTCCGCTACTCCGAAGACGGCGGCAACTACAGGAGTTTCACCTCGGAAGGCAGGCTCTACAACCCCGCGCCGGCAGGGAACAGGCCTATAATAGCGGCGGTGCAGGTGTATGAGGATGGCTCTTATTCGGTCCGGCTCTTCGCTGCGAACCATCTCACCCCCTTCGAAGAGCACATGGCTCCCGCGGGGCTGCAGCCGGTTGAGCTTGCGTGGATCGGGGAGGAACTGTACGCCAGCGGCATCACTGAAGAAGGCTTCAGCATCTACCATCTTCCGGATTGGAAACCCATCTTCGCGCCTGCGCATTCCAAGATAAACCGCCTTTTCGGGCGCGACGGCCTGCTCTGGTTCACCTCGGACCGCAGCGGTGTCAACGAACTGCATTCGCTGGATCCGGTCAGCGGGCAGATGCTGCAACGCACATCCCTGCGCTTCGGCGGCACCGACTTCGCCTTCGCGCCGGACAGCAGTCTCTACTACAGCGCGCCCACGGCGAAAGGCAGGGTGGTGCGGGTGCTGCCGGCCGGATCCCTGCTGGAGAAGCCGGTTGAGTTCGGAGGCTATCCTTCCGCGATGGCGGAGAAGTTGAGTGCGCAGGAGCCGGTGAAGGAAGTGCCCTACGAGGGGCCGCTGTCTGAGGGAAAACCCTATTCCAAGGCCCTGCAGCCGGTGCATTTCCATTCATGGGCGCCGATATATGTGGAGTATAACCCGGTGGAGAGGCTGTCGCTGGAGCAGACGCAGAGCAACGGCAACGTAGGAGCGACGCTGATGTTCCAGAACGAACTCGGCACCGCCTGGGGCGCCGTCGGCGTCAGCCTCCTCAGCCAGAAAGACACCCTCGGCACGGGATATCAGATGGAGGAAGGTGCTATCGGCTTGCCGGTGGAATGGCGGCCTGCCCTGCACGCGCAGTACGTCTGGAACGCCTGGGGGCCGGTGGTGGAGTTGCGCGCGGATTATAACGAACGCAACGTGCACGTGCGGGATTTCACCCGGGTTTCCACCGAAAAGGGGATGAGTTTCCCGGAGAAGAATTCAATCGGGGACGACCCGCTGATGAGCCTGTCTGCCGGAGTCTCCCTGCCTTTCAATCTGAATGGCGGCGGATGGAAGCGCGGCATAATCCCGAGTTACCGCCTCAACTGGAGCAACGACAGGTATTCGTCGCTGGACGTATCGCAGTTCACCAACTCCGTCATTATCCGGATTGTGCCGCACAACTCACTGTTCCTGAGCACTTTCAGCCTGCGGGGATATACAATGCGGCCTATAGCGCCCTCCGGGATCCTGCCACGTTTCGGCGTGGGTGGAGAGATAGGTTTTACCCGCACTCACAGCATCAGCAGCAATCAGCCTGGGTACTATTATGCTAAGGTCTACGGCTATCTGCCGGGCCTGATGAGCACCCACGGCATCAAACTGGCGGCGCTGGGCCAGAGCAATTATGGCTGGGAGGGATCCTGGATTAAAAAGCAGGAGTACCGGCTGGCAGCGGATTACGCCTTCCCCTTCCTGCCTCTGGATTGGAGCGGCGCATGCCCGTATTTTTACCTGCGTAACTTCGAGGCCATCCTGCATGCGGGGGCCACGCTGGGCTCTTATGAGGAGTTGCTGCGTACTATTAAGGATTCTTATGTCGAGCGATATGCGGGAGCCACATTGCGTGCGCATCTGGGCAATCTCCTGATGGTTCCGTACGACACCTATATCGGCGCCCGCTATGTCTACAATTTCGATTCGCCGGACAAGAGCGGCTTGGAATTGGTGCTCTCGATGGACATGTAATCTATGGATTTTGCTATCTTTGCAAGACACGAATACTAAAACCTGTTATCATATGAGTTCTGATTCCAAGATTTCCAAACTCTGGAAAACCGAAGACTGGCTGGCTTGCTGGCTGGGATTCATCATTATCGCCATCGGCGCCGTCGCGGTGCTGACCAAGGCTTTTGATTTTTCTGCGCTGAAGTTCGGCACCTGGCATCTCTGGGAGAATATCGAGCCCCATAAGGCCCTTTCTGCGCAGATCAACGGCGCTTTTTGGTGGAAGTTGCTGCGCACTTTCGTTGTGCTTGCGGTGCTTTTCGGCGCCGGCGTGAAACTGCAGGGCGAAAAACTTAAGAAGTATCTTCCTGCATTCGTGGTGCTGTTCGTGCTGGCCGTGATAGTGCGCCTTATCAGCGCCGAGTTCACTCTGAACCGCTATCTGGAGTGGGCCTTCTGGGCGCTGCTGGTGGGTCTGCTGATTTCCAATACCGTCGGCACTCCCGAGTGGCTGAAACCAGCCATCCGCACCGAGTTCTACATCAAGACAGGTCTGGTGATCATGGGATTCAGCGTGCTGTTCAGCAACATTGCCAAGTTCGGCCTTTACGGCCTCGGCATCGCCTGGATAGTGACTCCTATCGTGATTATCTTCATGTGGTGGCTGGGCACCAAGGTGCTGAAGATCGACAATAAACCGCTGGTAATTACCCTGGCCGCCGCCACCTCCGTCTGCGGAACTTCGGCCGCCATCGCCACCGGTGCAGCCGCCAAGGCAAAGAAGGATGACCTCTCGCTGGCCATCTCCATTTCTATCATCTTCACTATCCTGATGATGGTGTTCGAGCCTATGATCATCCGCTGGGCCGGCATGAACCAGCTGATGGGTGGATCGCTTATCGGAGGCACCGTGGACAGCACCGGCGCAGTGGTTCTGGCAGGTAATGCCCTCGGCCCCGAGGCAGAGCAGGCCGCGGTTCTCGTGAAGAGCATCCAGAACATCCTGATCGGCTTCATCGCTTTCTTTGTGGCGCTGTTCTTCGCGCTTCGCGTGGATAAGAGCGGTTCTTCGAAGGTGGGTGCCGGCGAGATCTGGACCCGCTTCCCGAAGTTCATCATCGGTTTCTTTGTGGCGTCCCTGGTGGCATCGTTCATCTTCCTGCCTATGGTTGGCGGAAGCGAGGTGAAGGCTATCAACGGCGTGCTGGATCAGTACAAGAACTGGGCTTTTGTGCTCGCGTTCACATCCATCGGTCTGGACACTAATTTCAAGAGCCTGATCAAGCAGATGCAGGGCGGCAAGGTCCTCTGGCTGTATGTCGTTGGCCAGGTGTTCAACATCGCCCTGACCCTGTTCGCCGTCTGGTTCCTCCTTAGCGGCGTCGTCTTCGACGTTCCCGTGTTGGATCTTTATAAGTAGTTGTCATTCCGAACGTCCCCACTGTCATTCCGAGCGAAGCGAAGGAATCTATATGAACCGCCGCAAACTATACAAGACAATGACCGTCACCCTGGCGGTCATTGTCTTATGCCTTGCTGCCTACATCATGGTCCACCGCCTGGGCCTGAACCCGGCCTACGACTTCGGCGCCGGCGCCTACTACTACGCCGACGACCCCGCCATCCAGGACATGGCCGAACGCGCCACCTATCCTTCCGCCGTCCCCAAATGGATCTACTACGCCCTCTTCTTCTCCTGGGGCGCCCTCATGTGGTTCCTCTGGCTCTGGATCGACCGCCGGCGCAGATAGCACCCCTTGATTATCAGGCAGTTACTGAAAGTCGTCTGGTAAAAACGCACCAGACGACTTTCAGTAACTCATTGACTATCAGGCATCATTGAAATCCGGCAAGAATTGATTACCTTTGATTCCGGAAAAAACCAAAGCGAAATGCTACTTAAAGACTACATAAAAGATGGAATCGCGGCGCTGTCGGCGCTGTATCCGCAGGAGGAGGCGCGGAGCATGGTGATGTTCTACTGCGCCGAGGTGCTGGGCTTCCCGTCATATCAGCATATCACGGAGCCGAAGACCGAGGTGCCGTCGGAACTGCTGGACAAGGCGCTTGAGGATATGCGCCGGATGGCGGCGTCCGAGCCCCTGCAGTACATCCTAGGCTACACCGAATTCTGCGGCCGCACTTTCAAGGTGGATGCCCGCGCCCTGATTCCCCGGGCCGAGACCGAGGTCCTCTGCATGAAGGCGGAGGAGATGGTGAAGGGCACGAAGCCTGCGGACCAACTGAAAGTCCTGGACCTTTGCACCGGCTCCGGCTGCATCGCCTGGACCATCGCCATGGATCTCCCGGGCGCTGAAGTGGTGGCACCGACCTTTCGGCGGAAGCCCTGGAACTCGCCGGAGAGCAGTTCAAGCGCCGGTCCAAGAAGGTGCTCCGCCCCCGATTCGTAAAGGCGGATCTGCTTGATATAGAGGGCACTGCGTCTGCCGTCGGCCTGCCGTCCTTCGACCTTATCACCGCCAATCCTCCTTATGTGATGACCTCCGAAAAGGTGGAGATGCGCCCGAACGTGCTTGGCTGGGAGCCGCACATGGCCATCTTCGCACCCGACCGGGACCCGCTCGCATTCCATAAGGCCATCGCGATCCTTGCCCTGAAACTCCTGGCCCCCGGCGGATGCGCGATAGTAGAACTCAACACCGAAATCGCCAGGGAAACCGCCGCGGTCTTCTCCGCCGCAGGCTTCTCCTCCGTAGAGATAGTCCCCGACTGGTTCGACCGTCCGCGCTTCGTCAGTTTCCGTAAACCTGAATGAAAATGCAAGAGTCCCACCTTTTTACCCGTTTCGCCAGGCACGCTATCATATGCGCCGCGTTGCTGCTGGCCGTCTCTTGCGGGGGCCGAAAAAAAGCCGCACCGGCAGTAGAGCAGGAAAGGTCCTTCCCGACCATCAGCGTGCCCACGGCCTACACTGAGCCGGCGGAGCGCATCGAATACCTGATCAACCATTATTGGGATGAGTATTTTGCGGGTTCCGGACGGACGGATTCCGCCCGCATCATCGGCGTGCCCAAGGCCAGGGTGGAGCAGGCGCTTGCGAACTATATCGCGGTGCTGAACGAGGCCCCTCTGCCTCAGGCACAGAAGAGCGTTGCACACCTGTTCGACCAGATTGCAGCCAAGCAGGTGGCGGACACCTCGCAACGGGTGTATCTCGCTATGACAGAGACGGTTGCGCGCTATCTCTACGATCCGAATTCCCCCCTCCGCGACGAGGACCTCTACCTGCCCTTCGTGCAGAAAATGGCGGAATCTCCACTCACGAAAGAGGAAATGCGCACGGCCTACCGTTACGAGGCGCAAATGTGTGCCCTCAACCACCGCGGCAGCATCGCCCCGGACTTCATCATCACCCTCCGCGGCGGCATCCAGGTGCGCATGCATTCCATCAAGGCCGACCGCCTGATCCTCTTTTTCAGCAACCCCGGCTGCCAGAATTGCAAAGAGATAATCGACGCCCTGAAATCGGATAAGATCGTTCAGGAGATGGTTTCCTACGGCCAACTGGCGATAGCGAATGTTTATATTGATGAGGACTTGAAGGCCTGGCGGGACTACATGCCCATCTACCCCAAGGAGTGGCTGAACGGCTATGACGCCGCCCACATCCTCCGCGAGGACCAGATCTACTGCATCCGCGCCATCCCTTCCCTCTACCTTCTGGATGCCGACAAACGCATCCTCCTAAAAGACGCCCCCCTCGACCGCTTGCTGAAGGCGCTTTAGGGTCAGGTATTTAACTGTAGGTGTTCCCGGTCCCCCAAAAAAAGAGGAGACCGGGATCATTTTTGGCCTTTTTTGTTCCTGGTCCAACAAAAAAAGGGGGACCGGGAACACTTTATGCAGGTATATTGGAGTTGTCAAATAAATTTGAGAACTTTGCGCGCAAGTTTTAACTACTGTGGGATTTGTTATTTGAATGAAACAGAGTTTACTGAAGATAATTATAGCATTAGTCGCTTTGGCCGGGGCACAGATGCCACTCCATGCCCAGGGCCGGGCGACGGTCAGCGGGTATATTACCGATGAGAAGACCGGGGAGACGTTGATTTCCGCGGGAGTCGTGGGATCCCCGATCAAGTCGGGGATGACGGAAAGCCAGTCACGGACGGGAGCGGTCACCAATCCTTATGGCTTCTACACCCTCACGCTATCGAAAGGCCGGCATGAACTCACCGCCTCCTACATGGGATACTCCGACCAGAGCATCACCATCAACCTGCAGCGCGACACCACCATCAACTTCATCCTCAGCCCCGACCTGCAACTAAACAGCGCAACGGTCGTGGCCACCAAAGACGCCGGCATTCTCTCAACCAAGATGAGCGCCATAGAAGTGCCCGTAACGGTAATTCAGCAGACGCCCACCCTCTTCGGCGAGGCTGATGTTCTCAAGACCATCCAACTCATGCCGGGTGTACAGGCCGGTACGGAAGGCTTTTCCGGAATCTACGTGCGCGGCGGCGGCCCTGAGGAAAACCTCCTCCTTCTGGACGGCATCTCCCTCTACAACGCCGAGCACCTGATGGGCATCTTCTCCATCTTCCAGCCGGAGGCCGTGAAGAAAGTCACGCTCTACAAGGGCTCCTTCCCCGCCAGGTACGGCGGCCGCATCTCCTCCATCATCGACATACGCACCAACGACGGCAACATGAAGGAGTACCACGGCACCGTCAGCGTGGGCGCCATCAGCGACAAATTCCACCTCGAAGGCCCCATCATCAAGGATAAACTCGCATTCAGCGTGAGCGGACGAGGGATGCACACCATCTTCTTCACCCCCATCCTCCGCGCCCACGACATCAACGCCAACTACTACTTCTATGATCTCAACGGCAAGATCAGTTGGCGCATATCCAACAAAGACCGCATCTACTTCAACGCCTACAACGGGCGGGATATCTTCTATTATAAGGATAAGGACAGCGGCACGGTGAGTTACTACGAAAACGAGGGCGAGACCGCAACCGGCCACTATACCTACCAGAATAGCAACGACATCGACATCCGCTGGGGCAACACCCTGGCCGCAATGCGCTGGAACCACGTCTTCAACAACCGCCTCTTCAGCAACGCCACGGTGGCCTACACCCGCTACAAGATGCAGATAGGGGTGGATATCGAGCAGATCACGGTAGACCAGGGCCTCAAGGACCGCGACCTTTTCAGCATCCTTTACTACTCTGGAATGAGGGACTACACCGCCAAACTCGACTTCGACTATACCCCTTCGCCGCAGCATCTGGTGAAGTTCGGCGCGGAGTACGTGAACCACACCTTCATCCCCGAGACCCTCGGCGGGCACATGTATGAGAGCGAGGCCTCGCAGGTGTCGATAGATACCACCTTCAAGGCATCCGCCAACGCCATCCTCCGCGGGCACGAGATCTCCGTTTATGCGGAAGATGATATCTCCGTGGGCGACCGCCTGACCCTGAATCCGGGCCTGCACGCGGCATTCTTCTACACCCTCGGCACTCCCTACTGGAGCCTGGAGCCGCGCATGAGCCTGAAGTATAATCTTACGGAGGATATCTCCGCGAAGGCCGCCTACTCCCGCATGGCGCAGTACGTGCATCTGCTCTCGCCCGCGAAAATCACCCTCCCCGTCGACCTCTGGGTGCCCATCACGGACAAGATCAAACCCGTCACCTCAGACCAGGTTAGCATCGGCGCCTACTACAGCGGCGTGCCGGGATGGGAGTTCTCGCTGGAGGGCTACTACAAATGGATGCACAATATCCTGGAGTACAGCGACGGCACCTCCTTCTTCGGCAACTCCGCCAACTGGCAGAAGAACGTGGAGATGGGAGAAGGTCTGGCGCGCGGCGTGGAACTCTTCATAGAGAAGAAGGATGGCCCCACCACGGGCTGGCTGGGATACACCCTCGCCTGGAGCGACCGCGTCTTCCCGGACGGCACCATCAACGGTGGCGAGCCCTTCCCTTACCGCTACGACCGGCGGCATAACATCTCGCTGGTGGTGAATCATCAGTTCAACAGGAAACTGGCCGTCAGCGGCACCTGGACCTTCGCGAGCGGCGGCACGATGACCGTGCCCGAGCGCCAGACGCAGGTGGTGTATCCGGACGGATCGGTGGGAACGCAGGACTATTCTCCTTCGCGCAATAACTACCGCCTGCCGCCGAGCCACCGGCTGAACCTCAGCCTCAACTATACCAAAAAGAAGCGTCACGGGCAGTCCGTGTGGAGTTTAGGAGTGTACAACGCCTACAACAACATGAACCCGAATTTCGTGATTTCGGACTACAACGGATGGTACGACGACAATATGGTTTCGCCCAGCGGCAAGCCAACCTGGAGAAGGAGACAGACGCTGACAAAGATTACCATCCTGCCTATAATGCCGTCCCTTTCATATACCTATAAATTCTAGCGCGATGAAAAAGATTTGTTATTTGATCATGGCTGCGGCGCTCCTGGCCGCGTGCGAGAATCCGCTGGAATACAATCCCGCGAGCAAGGAGGATACCTTGATTCTGAACGGGCACCTGACAACGGACGAGGAGTGGCACACCGTTTATGTGGCGGTGAGTCATACGGAGTATGTGAGCATGGTTACTTCCGGTGAACTGCGCTGCTATGTGAACGGCACGCTGGCCGCGAAGACCACGAAGGTGATAGCGATGGAAGATAATAATTATTACGCCGAGCCGGGGCGGTATTTCCAGTTCCAGGCCGCTTTCAAGGCAGGTGACGTGGTAAGGATTGAGGTGGATGCGGCAGGATTCAAGGCCTGGAACGAGCAGGTTGTTCCACCGCTGCCTTCAGTTACGAAAATGGACACCGTGACTGTGCGCCAGCGCAGCGAATGGGAAAGTGTGAACGACTGCTACCGCTTCGACACCACCCTGAAGGATGTCGATTCCGGGGATAACTTCTTCCGCCTGGCCATCCTGGACCGCTGTGATGCGACTTATTACAAAGACAAGGTCGAGATAGGCCAGGGCTCGAGCGAAACGCTTTTGACCTTCTTCGGGGATGATGATCCCGTGCTGAACGAGGGCCATTTCGACGCGGACGAGTTCTTCGAGATTGGCGCAACCAACCACTATGGAGTTATTACAGACAACATGTTTGCCGGTGGTTCAGCCACGTTGAAACCCATTGTGAGCAAGGGAGATTTCGGGCGCTATGCCTGGTCGGAGGAGGCGGATTCCGTGAAGGTTTCCATCAATGCGGTGGTCAAGGTCTTCGGCCTGGAGAAGCCGTATTTCTATTACTTCAAGGCCTTGAATTCACTTCGCGACGGCACATCCGACCTGGCTCTGGAAGACGTCCAGATCCCGGATAACATAGAAGGCGGCATAGGATTCATCGGCATCGCCAATCCCTACACCGCCAGTTTCTACCTTGGTGAGTATTCTTATCCGCTCCGCTATTACTACGAGAACCCGCCCGTGCCGGAATAGCGTTTATACCGCTACAGGTGCCTTGATGGCGGGCCAGGGGTCGTAATCGACCAGGGTGAAGTCTTCGTACTTGAAGTCGAATACGCTCTTTACGTCCGGATTCAGGAGCATCTTCGGCAGGTGCCGGGGCTCGCGGGATAGTTGCTCCGCCACCTGGTCGAAATGGTTCAGGTAGATGTGTGTGTCGCCCGTCGTGTGCACAAATTCACCCGGTTTCAGCCCGCAGCACTGCGCTATCATCATGGTCAGGAGTGCGTAGGATGCTATATTGAAGGGCACGCCCAGGAAGGTGTCCGCGCTGCGCTGATAGAGCTGGCAGCTCAATTTTCCGTCGGCCACATAAAACTGGAACAGGCAGTGGCAGGGCGGCAGGGCCATCTTGTCCACCTCGCCCGGGTTCCAGGCGCATACCAGCATGCGGCGCGAATCCGGATTGTTCTTGATCAGGTCTATCACCTGCGAGAGTTGGTCTATGCTGCGCCCGTCGGGTGCCGGCCAACTGCGCCACTGATGCCCGTAGACGGGGCCCAGGTCGCCGTTTTCATCCGCCCACTCGTCCCAGATGGTAACCTTATGGTCCTGCAGATACTTCACGTTCGTATCCCCGGAAATAAACCACAGTAACTCATAGATTATCGATTTCAGGTGCACTTTCTTGGTGGTCAGGAGCGGAAAGCCCTCCGAAAGGTCGAAGCGCATCTGATATCCGAACACGCTCTGTGTACCCACGCCCGTGCGGTCGTGCTTGATTACCCCGTTTTCGCGGATGTGCCGCAGTAGATCTAGATATTGTTTCATTTTCTTTTTATTGTCATTCCGAACGAAGTGAAGGAATCTATTTCACCGTAAATGCCCAAATTATCGCCTGCTCAAAAGTCTGCCCCGGCTCCAGTGCCGTAGAAGGATACTCCGGCTTATTGGGGCTGTCCGGGAAGTGCTGGCACTCGATGGCCACGGCGTCATAGTCGTGGTAGATATGCCCGTTCTTGCCCTCGGGGCAGCCGTTCAGCCAGTTGCCGGTGTAGATCTGCACGCCGGGCTGGGTGGTATAAACCTTTACTACACGCCCGCTTGCGGGGGATGAAAGTTCCGCCGCCTCTGCCAGCTGGCCTTCGATCTTGCCGTCTATCACCCAGCAGGCATCATAGCCCTTGCCTATCTTGATGGCGGGAAAATCGGCACGCAGGTCGCGCCCGAGCTCCTTCGCCGTCACGAAATCCATCGGCGTGCCCGCCACCGGCTCCGACTCCCCGAGAGGAATCAGCGTCTCGTCGGTAGGCAGATATTCGGATGCGTTGAGGCGCAGCAGGTGCTTCTCGATGCTGCCGGAGCCCTCGCCGTCCAGGTTGAAATACACGTGGTTGGTGAGGTTCACCACCGTGGGAGCATCCGCCGCCGCCGCGAAGGTCAGTTCCAACTCGTTCTGGTCCGTCCAGATGTAGCGTGCGGTCACCTTCAGGTTCCCGGGGTATCCCATTTCGCCGTCGGGGGAAAAATACATGAACTCCACCGCGTCGCCGTCGATGCGGGAGTCCCACACCTGGTTCTGGAAGCCCTCGGGGCCTCCGTGGAGATGGTTGGGGCCGTTGTTGATGGGAAGTGAATACTCCTTTCCGTCCACTTCCAGATGCCCGAGGGCAATCCTGTTTGCATAGCGCCCGGGAACCTTGCCGGAGCATGGGCCGTCGGCGAAATAATTCTCGGCTGCGGGATATCCTATCACCACGTCCCCCAGTTTGCCGTCGCGGTCCGGCACATGCACCTCCACAATCGCGGCACCCACACTCCCCAGCACCACATACGCCCCGGAAGCGTTCACCATTTTATATTTGAATATCTCTTTTCCTTGGGCCTTGCCCCAGAGTTCTTTGGTTATAGTGGCCATGTCTGTATCAGATTAAATATCTATCTCCAAATATAGCAAAAAAATGACTATCTTTGAGCCTATGTTGAAATGTCTTATAGTCGCAATCAGCGACAAAAATGAAATCGGAGTCAAGGGACAACTCCCCTGGCATATTGCGGAAGACCTCAAGTATTTCAAGGCCGTTACCCACGGCTATCCCGTAATCATGGGCCGCACGACCTATTTCTCCCTGCCTTTCCATCCGCTGAAGGGCCGCAAGAACATAGTCCTCAACCTTGGCGGAGATGATATCCCCGAGGCCACCTGCGTCTATTCTTTCGAGGAGGCCTACAAGGAGGCCGAGGCCACGGGCCTGGACAAGTGTTTCATAATGGGCGGAGCCTCGGTTTACCGCGCCGCAATGCCGGATATGGACCGTCTCTACATCACCCACGTACACACAGAGGTCGAGGGCGCGGATGCTTTCTTCCCCGTCATCGACCCTGAAATCTGGCACCCCGTCAGCACCTCCGAAACCCATACCGATCCGGAGACCGGTTACAAATTCGAATTCGTAGTATATGAAAAGAATTAGGCTGGTTTTCTTTGCGATAATCGCCTTGCTGGCCGCCGCCTGTTCCACCACCAAATACGTGGGGGAAAGCACCCCGGTCATCAACGAAATCACCATAGTGGCACCTTATAGCCGCGTCGACATCCTGGATAGCAAGACAGACAGGTTCTTCTATTCCGACAGTCTTTCTTTTGTGTCCGAAATGGTCATTGGAAGCACCCTGGAAACGATGGGGCTGCCCATCGTGCGCGTAATTTCAGTGCTGGGCCGCAGCAACCAGGAGGCTCTGGACCAGGGTTATGAGAGCCTGGCCGATGTCCAGGTCAGCAAGATCGAGAGCGTCAGGATTCCATCCGCCCTGCACGCTTTCCTCTCCACCTATTCTACCCGCTATGCCCTGCTGACCTATGCCGAGGGTTTTGTCCGGAGCAACCCCAGTGTTTTTCTGGGAGAGGGTCAGATCCGCTACGCGTCCAACATCTTTATGGCGCTGGTGGATGTGAAAACGGGAAAGGTCGTTTACTACAACAGGTCCTGTCCGGAAGAAGCGGACCCTCTCAATGGGAAAATGGTCTCCCGCAGGGTAAAAGCATTGGCAGAAGGAATCAGTGTCGTCAGGTAGGGGGAAATTCAGCAGCCGTTTCGCCATGATCATGGCGATGGCCGGCTCCGCCGTGGGGCTCGGCAATATCTGGCGTTTCCCCTACATGGTGGGCGAGCACGGCGGTGCTGCGTTCATCATTGTCTACATTCTTTGCTGCCTGCTGGTGTCGCTCCCCATCTTCTTCGCGGAAGCGACCATAGGCAAGGCCACACGCAAAGACACCTTCGGCGCAATGAAAGAGGTCTCCCCGTCCGGCCGGTTCAAGGAAATGGGCTTCATCGCCATCGCATCCTCCTTCATCATTCTCTCCTTCTACAGCGTGGTGGGAGGATGGAGTTTCGACTACCTGATCCGTTCCTGCGCGGGCGCGTTCAGCGGCAAGAGCATCGCCGAGGCCCGTGAGGTTTTCGCGGGGATGAGTTCTTCCACCACGGAAAGCGTCAGTTGCATGCTTGTGTTCCTCAGCCTCACGGCAGGGATAGTCGCCGGAGGCGTGGAAAAGGGGATAGGCCTGTTCTCCAAGGTTTCGATGCCGGTGCTTCTTATGATGATGGTGGTGATAGCGGTGGTTTCCCTGACCCTGCCCGGTTCCGGAGAAGGAGTGACCTACCTGATAAAACCGGACTTCAGCAAACTCGACGGTCCCGCCATCGCCGCGGCCCTAGGGCAATCCTTCTTCAGCCTATCCCTGGGCATAGGCACCATCCTTACCTATGCCTCCTATATGCGTGAGGATGAGAGCGTTGTCCAGGCCGGAGCGTGGACGGCGTTCTTCGATACGGTGTTCGCGCTGATTGCCGGTTTTGCCATTATGCCGGCGGTGTTCGCCGCGGGGATAGAGCCTTCCGCAGGCCCTTCGCTGGTGTTTGAAACCCTGCCGGTGATCTTCTCCCACATGGGCTTCGTGCTGCCGGTGGTGTTCTTCCTCTCCATCCTGATCGCGGCGCTCAGTTCCTCCATCTCCCTGCTGGAAGTTATCGTGGCATGGCTGGTGGAGCAGAAGAATCTTGCGCGCTCCAAGGCATCGTTCCTGGTGTTCATCTTCGCCGGCATCCTCGGAGCAGCCTGTGCGGTGGTACCCAAAGTCTTCAATACCTGC
>JAFZIX010000118.1 GCA_017554135.1 Bacteroidales bacterium
ATGGCTCCGCAAGGCCCGGGAGCTCTCCGCCGGCCTCGCCGTCGAATTCCCGGAGAAGACCGCCGACCAGTTCTACAAGCTGATCAGCGACAGCCGCGCCGCCGGCAAGAAATACGTCCGGATCGGCCGCCCCGTCGACCGCAACGCCTACAACCGCATCATCGAGCTGCCCCTCTTCCGCGAAGGGCGCTACCGCAGCGGCATGATCGTGGAGCAGGAGCTGATCCGCCAGTACCCTTACGGCAAACTCGCCCGCCGCACCATAGGATTCGTCCGTGACAACAAAGGCCTGCCGGAAGAAGAGATTAAGGGCAATCCCGGCCTCGAGGGACGCTACGATGCCATCCTGCACGGCACCGACGGGCGCGAGTATCTCCGCCTGACCGACCGCGGCCGCGTGCGCAACTACGATAGCAGTTATGTTCGCGCAATCGACGGGCAGGACCTCCGCACCACCATAAATATTGATTACCAGGACGTTGCCGACCGTGCCCTGCACGAGCAGATCGACTCCATGAACACCCTCAACGGAGCCTGCCTGGTGCTGATGGAGGTAAAGACCGGCGCCATCCGTGCCATGGTGAACCTATCCCGCGACCCTTACCGGAGCGGGCACTTCGAGGAAATCACCAACTTCGCCATCGGCCGCCGCTACGAACCCGGTTCGGTGTTCAAAACCGTCACACTGCTGAGCGTGCTCTCCGACGGATATGTCAAGAGCTTGGATGAGACCCTGCCCACCAACCACGGTGTAGTGAAAGACACGAAGATGAAGCAGGATATCCACATTGTAGACTGGGAAAGGGACAACAAGACCAGGGAAATCAGCGTGCGCGACGGTTTCAAGATATCTTCGAACTACGTTTTCGGAACCCTCGCGGTGCAGAACTACGCTAAGAATCCCAGGCACTACGTAGAAAAAGTCTACTCCTACGGCCTCGGCGACTCCTTCGACTTCGACCTCGAAGGCCTGCTTACTCCCACCATCCCCAATCCTGACGACAAACGCGTCTGGTCCAACACCACCCTCGGCAATATGGGATTCGGATATGTGACGGAGCTCACTCCCCTGCACATCCTCACCTTCTACAATGCCATCGCGAACAAGGGAAGGATGGTCAAGCCCTACCTGGTGGAGGATATCGAGCGCGCCGGCAGCGTCACCGACCGCCGCGGTCCCAGCGTGCTGAATGCATCTATCTGCTCCAAGGCCATCGCGGACACCATGACCAGGGCCCTGCTTTCCGTCACCGACGAAGGCACCGCCAAGGTGCTGCGCAAAGCCAAGTGCAAGGTCGCCGGCAAGACCGGCACATCCTTCGGCACATTCCCCGGCGGAGGCTACTCCGACGCATCCGGACGCAAGAAATACCAGGGCACCTTCGTGGGATACTTCCCCGCCGAAGACCCCCAGTACAGCGTCGTCTGCGCGGTATTCTCCGACCCTTCCTACACGAACTACCGCTATCAGGGCGGCGGCATCCCGGCCGCAACGGTAAAGACCCTGATAGACTATGTATATATCAACGATCCCAGATTCAGAACCAGCCTGCCCAAGAAATGAAACTAGAAAACATCATAAAGAACACCGGCGCGCAGATACTGCACGGCAACGCAGCCACGGAAATCAACTCCATCACGAGTGATTCCCGCAAGGCCTGCCCCGGAGCACTCTTCATTGCAGTGAAGGGTTGCAGCGCCGACGGGCACGAATATATCCAGGACGCCCTGGCTAAGGGTGCTTCCGCTGTGGTGGACGCAGACCGCAAGGCTCTCGCCCTCTGCGCGGACAACTTCTACGGTCATCCGTCCGGCAAACTGCAGCTCGTGGGCATCACCGGCACCAACGGCAAAACAACCACCGTCACCCTGCTCTACCGCATGTTCCGGGCCTTGGGATATGAGTGCGGCCTGCTTTCCACCATAGCAAATTACGTAGGCGCGCGCAGGAGCGAGACCGCGAACACCACCGCCGACCCCATCACCATCAATTCCCTCATGGCGGAGATGGTGGATGCCGGCTGCCAGTACTGCTTCATGGAGGTGAGTTCCATCGGCGTGGAGCAGGAGCGCACCGCCGGCCTGGAGTTCAAGGTGGGAATCTTCTCCAACCTCACCCACGACCATCTCGACTACCACAAGACCTTCGCCGAATACCTCCGCTGCAAGAAACTCTTCTTCGACGGCCTCGGCAAGGATGCGGTGGCTATCATCAATGTCGACGACAGCCACGGCACAGTGATGGTGCAGAACACGAAGGCGAAGGTGATGAGCTATTCCTGCCGCGGGGTGGCCGACCATCGCTGCAAGATACTGGAAGAGAGTTTCGAGGGAATGCTGCTGCGCATCGACGGCATCGAGGCCTGGACCAAACTTACCGGCAGGCACAACGCATACAACGTGCTGGCAATCTACTGCACCGCCCTCGCCCTCGGCACTCCGGCCGATGAGACCCTGCTGGCCATCAGCAAGCTCGACCCCGCCCCCGGAAGGCTCGAAACCCTGCGCGGCCCCCGTGACCTGGCGGTTGTGATAGACTATGCACATACCCCTGACGCCCTTGAGAACGTGCTGGAGACCCTGCGCGACATCGCCCCCTCGCGCGAACTCGTATGCCTCTTCGGCTGCGGCGGCGACCGCGACCGGAGCAAGCGCCCGGAAATGGCCGCGATAGCAGAGAAACTCGCGGACCGCATCTTCGTAACCTCGGACAACTGCCGCACGGAGGATCCTGACGCCATCATTGAAGAAATCAAGACAGGTTTCAGCAAGGCAGGTCTCCTGAAGGCCGTCTGCATCACCGACCGCAGGGAGGCCATCAAGGCCGCCATAACACTGGCAAAGCCTTCCTCTACCATACTGATTGCCGGCAAAGGTCACGAGACCTACCAGATAATCGGCACCACGAAGCACCACTTCGACGAAAGAGAAATAGTGAACGAAATATTTGAACTGATAAGATAATGCTTTACCACCTTTCACAATATCTGCAGGACGCGAATATCCCCGGTATCCGCCTGATGTCCTACCTTTCCTTCAGGGCAATGCTGGCAATAGTCGTCAGCATGCTGATATCATTCTTCTTCGGCAAGCACATCATCCACTGGCTGCAGCGCAAGCAGATAGGAGAAACCATCCGGGACCTCGGCCTGGCCGGACAGATGGAGAAGAAAGGCACCCCCACGATGGGCGGCATAATCATCCTGGTCTCGCTGCTGGCGAGCGTGCTGCTGGTCTGCGACCTCAGCAGCAGATACGTGCAGTTGCTCCTCCTCACAACCATATGGTGCGGAGGCATAGGGTTCACGGACGATTATATAAAGGTATTCAAGCATAACAAGGCCGGAATGTCTGAAAAGGGCAAACTGGTGCTCCAGTTCTTCCTCGGCCTCCTGGTGGCCTTCACCGTGTGCATCAGCCCGGACATCCCCACCGACAAACTCGTCACCACCATTCCCTTCGTGAAGGCTCACGAGTTCGATTATTCCTGGCTCTCCCCCTTCCACGGGCAACTGGGAGTATATTTCTCCTGGGGAGTATTTGTAGTGATGATCATCGTCGTGGTGCTCGCCTGCTCCAACGGAGTAAACCTCACCGACGGTCTGGACGGCCTGTCCGCAGGCACATCCTCCATCGTGGCGGTGGTGCTCGGCGTGCTGGCATATCTCTCCGGCAACGTGCTCAACGCAAGATACCTCAACATAATGTATATCCCCGGCACCGGTGAAATAGCCATATTCCTGGCGGCGCTGGTAGGAGCGCTGATAGGATTCCTCTGGTACAATACCTTCCCCGCCCAGGTCTTCATGGGCGACACAGGGAGTCTCACCATCGGCGGAATCATCGGAGTGAGCGCTGTGCTGATGCGCAAGGAACTCCTCCTCCCCCTCCTCTGCGGGATTTTCCTGGTGGAAAGTGCCAGCGTGCTGATACAGAAATACTGGTTCAAATATACCCGGATCAAATACGGAGAAGGCAGGCGCGTGTTCCTGATGGCGCCCCTCCACCACCACTATCAGAAGAAGGGCGAGCCAGAGCCGCGCATAGTCGCCCGCTTCTGGATTATCGGAATCATCCTCGCGGTCGGAACATTGGCATTATTGAAAATCAGATAGAACAGAATATGAACAGAATGGTTATTCTCGGCGGCGCCGAGAGCGGAGTAGGAGCTGCAGTGCTCGCAAAGGTTAAGGGATTCGACGTGTTCCTTTCAGACAACGGCAGCATCAAGGAAGAATATGTGAATACATTGCGCGAATGGGACATCCCCTTCGAGCAGGGCGAACATACGGAGTCGCTGATCCTGAACGCCGACGAGGTGGTCAAGAGCCCCGGCATACCCTCCACCGCCCCCATGGTGCGCAAGCTCACGGAGAAGGGAACCCATATCATTTCGGAGATAGAATTCGCTGCCCGCTACGACAGTGCCAAGAAAGTGTGCATAACCGGATCCAACGGCAAGACCACCACCACCAGCATCATTTACTATCTGCTGCAGAACGCCGGCCTGAACGTGGGCCTCGGCGGCAATATAGGCAAGAGCTACGCGATGCAGGTGGCAACCGAGCAGCACGACTATTACGTGCTGGAAATCAGCAGCTTCCAGCTGGACAACTGCTACGATTTCCGCCCGGACATCGCCATCATCACCAACATCACCCCGGACCACCTCGACC
>JAFZIX010000001.1 GCA_017554135.1 Bacteroidales bacterium
AAATCGGTGTCGAACACATAGTCGAAGCCGAGGCGGCGGAGGGATGAGGCAAGTTTGCCGGTCACGATGGTGCCGGGCTTCATGCCGAATTCCTCTCCCAGGGCCACGCGCACTGCGGGAGCGGGCTGGGCGACCACGATCTTGTCCGGATTGTTGAGGTCTTCCAGGAGACGGTCTGTATTGTCACGCTCGGTGAGTGCTCCGGTGGGGCAGACTGCGACGCACTGTCCGCAGTAGGTGCAATCCGTCTCGGAGAACATGCGGTCGAAGGTGGGAGCGATGGTCGCTTCAAAGCCACGGCGGATGGCACCCAGCACGCCGACTGTCTGCACATTGTTGCAGATGCTCTCGCAGCGGCGGCAGAGTATGCACTTATCCATGTTGCGCGTGATGGCGACAGTCTGCTCATGCTTGCGCACAGACTGCTCTCCCTTGTATGTCATCTCCCGGATATTGAAACGGGTGACCAGTTTCTGAAGGTCGCAGTGATTGCACTTGGGGCAGGTGAGACAGTCGTTGGGATGGTCGGAGAGGATGAGTTCGGCGACCGTCTTGCGGGCGCGCACCACCCTGGCGGAATTGGTGTGAACCACCATTCCTTCAGTTACCATGGTTGCGCAGGAAGGCGCAAGATTGCGGCGTCCCTCGATCTCGACCACGCATACGCGGCAGGAGGCGGGGGAATTCTTTACGCAGGTGCCTTTCAGGTCGATATGGCACAATGCGGGAATGTCGATGCCCACGGAGGCAGCGGCATCAAGCACGCTGGTGCCCTTGGGCACACTGACCGCCAGATTATCTATAGTAAGGTTTATCATATTTTCCATAGGGCGATGCTAGATTACTTTGATGGCTCCGAACTTGCAGCGGGACAGGCACATACCGCAACGGATACACTTCTCGGGGTTAATGACGAACGGTTTACGGACTTCACCTGCGATTGCTTCGGCAGGGCAGCCGCGGGCGCAGGCGGAGCAACCCTTACAGAGCACGGGATCGATGCTATAGGTAAGCAGGGCCTTGCACTTGTGTGCGCGGCAGACATGGTCCTTGACATGCTCCTCGTATTCGTCGCGGAAGTTCGCGAGAGTGGAGAGCACGGGGTTGGGGGATGTCTGGCCCAGGCCGCAGAGTGCGGTGTCCTTGATCACCTTGGCGAGGTTCTCGAGTTTGTCGAGGTCTTCCATGGTGCCGCGGCCTTCGGTAATCTTGGTAAGTATCTCCAGCATGCGGCGGTTGCCGATGCGGCAGGGAGTACATTTACCGCAGGATTCGTCCACGGTGAATTCAAGGAAGAACTTGGCGACGGAGACCATGCAGTCATCCTCGTCCATAACTATCATACCTCCGGAACCCATCATGGAACCTGCAGCAGCGAGGCTCTCATAGTCGATAGGGATATCCAGATGCTTTTCGGTGAGGCAGCCGCCGGAAGGTCCGCCCGTCTGGACGGCCTTGAACTTCTTGCCATTCTTCACACTGCCGCCGATATCGTAGATGATTTCGCGGAGGGTGGTGCCCATGGGAACCTCGATGAGGCCCACGTTGTTGATCTTTCCGGCAAGTGCGAACACCTTGGTGCCCTTGGACTTCTCGGTGCCGATGGATGCGAACCACGCGGGACCCTTTGTCAGGATGATAGGCACGTTGGCCAGAGTCTCCACGTTATTCACGTTGGTGGGCTTGCCGAAGTAACCGGCTTCTGCAGGGAACGGGGGCTTCAGGGTAGGCTCACCGCGCTTTCCTTCCATCGAGTGGATAAGAGCGGTTTCCTCACCACAGACGAATGCGCCTGCACCGTAGCGTATTTCGATATCGAAGTTGAAGTTCGTTCCGAGGATGTTGTTGCCGAGCAGGCCGTACTCACGGGCCTGGGCGATGGCAACCTGGAGGCGATGCACTGCCAGAGGGTATTCTGCACGGATGTAGATCAAGCCATGGTTGGCGTTGATGCAGTAGCCGCAGATCATCATGGCTTCGATCACGGAGTTCGGGTCGCCTTCCATGATGGAACGGTCCATGAATGCACCCGGGTCGCCTTCATCTGCGTTGCAGACTACATATTTGTCGGGGGCGTCGAATTTGCGGGCGATCTCCCACTTCAGACCGGTGGGGAAGCCTGCGCCGCCGCGTCCGCGAAGGCCGGATGCCTTGACATCTGCGAGAACCTCGAGACTGTCGCGGGTGAGGCTGGTGGCCAGGGCCTTATAGCCGTCGCGGGCGATATATTCGAGGATGTTTTCAGGATCGATGAATCCGCAGTTGCGCAAAGCGATACGCATCTGTTTGCCATAGAAGTTCATGTGCTTGGAGTCCGAGATATGCTTCCCGGTTCCAGGGTCCATGTAGAGAAGCCTTTCCACTCTGGTGCCGCCTATGATGTGGGAAGTAACTATTTCCTCCACATCATCCGGCTTGACCGAAGTATAGAAGGTATTGTCCGGCACAATCTTTACGATCGGGCCCTTTTCGCAGAATCCAAAGCAGCCGGGCACAATGACATCGACCTTGTCGGCCACGCCATGCTGTTTTAGTGATTCACGGAAATTGTCAACGATTTTTGCACTTTCGGAGGCTTTGCAACCCGTGCCGCCGCAGCAAAGGATTTGCATATGGGGCGCGCCCTTGTCTAACCCGCAGGCGTTTTCGGTTGTAGAAACATTGCTTTCCTCCCTGACACGCAAGGCTTTAACAGCCTCCAGTCTAAGGCCCTCGAGAGCCTCGGCAGATGTTATCTTCATTGTCTACAAAAAATGTGTTATCAATTTGAGTGTTCAAAGTTACGCAAACTATTAAAATTATCAAAGGAAAATGATTATATTCGCAAAAACCTGGTGAGGAACTTTAGCATAGATGGAGTTTATCTACAGCACCCGTAATCCGGACTGCCCCACGGCGTATTCCTGTGAGGAGGCGATGCACACGCGCTGCGAGATGCTTTTGCCGCGCATGGCGGAGCCGGATGCCCGGGCGCTGGCAGAAGAGGTCTGGGCCATGGTGAAGGAGGCGGATGAGAGATATAGCCGTTTCCGCCCCGGGAGTGCGATTTCTGCTGTCAACCGTTCTGCCGGAGCGGAGGAGGTGGAAGTGGATGATGAACTCTTTACTGTTTTGGAATTGTGCGATACTTTCCGCAAGGCGACAGATGGATTCTTTGATATATCCGCCAACGAGATATCCCGTTCTTCCGGGCGCAGGTGGATACTCGATCCGGCCCGCCATATGGTACGTTTTTCAGTTGAGGGCATGAGGTTGGATCTTGGAGGGTTTGCTAAAGGATTCGTGCTTCAGAAGGCCGTCAATGCCGTTTCGGCAGCAACGAATTGCGCCATTCTTTCTTTCGGCGGCAGTTCCACCGCTGCCATTGGTATTCATCCCCTCGGCAGTGCATGGCCGGTTTCGGTCGCACATGTTTACTATGCGGATAAGGCCGCGCACACCTTCAGACTTGAGAATTGCAGTCTTTCTGTTTCAGGAAAGGATATGCACGGAAAGGGGCACATAATCGACCCGTCTACAGGAAACACGGTGGAAAAGGATGGTTTGGTGGCTGTTACCGGGCCTTCCGCGATGATAACGGAGGTGCTGTCCACTGCTCTGTGGGTGGCGCCGGAAGAAAAAAGAAAAGAGATTCTGTCGGCCTTCGAGGGCTATGAGGCACAGGATATCCGCTGCCTCCCGGATGGCACGGCAAGAGTATTGACGATATGAGTAACATGACAAGAAAAGAGTTCCTGGAAACTCTTGGAGTTATTGCAGCGGGGAGCGTCGCTTTTCCCTGGCTGAGTGGTTGCACGACCGAGAAACAACGGCAGGCTGCCGGCGAGAAGGCACGTCTGGGCATCATAGGCACCGGCTCGCGCGGGCAGTTTCACCTGGCGAACCTTCTGCTGGATCCTAATGCGCAGATTGTTGCCTTATGCGATGATTATCTTCCGCATCTGGATGCCGCTTCCGCGCTATGCCCCAATGCCAGGCGTTATACGGATTATCGTAAATTGCTGGAAGACAGGGAAGTGGATGGCGTCATCATCTGCACGCCCCTGCATCTCCATGCAAGCATGACTATGGATTCTTTCGCTGCGGGAAAACATGTTTTCTGTGAGAAGGCGATGGCATATTCGGTCGAGGAACTAAACGCCATGTACAATGCATGGAAAGCAGGTGACAAGGTCCTGATGATAGGCCAGCAGCGCCTCTACGATCCAAAGTACATACAAGCGATGGAGTTGGTGCATGGGGGAGCGATAGGGCAGGTGGTCGGCATACGCAACTATTGGTACCGCAATAATGACTGGCGCAGGGAGGTGCCTGATCCTAAGGATGAAAGGCGCATCAACTGGAGGCTCTACAACGAGTATTCCAGAGGGCTGATGACTGAACTTGCATGCCACCAGTTGCAGAACGGCTCCTGGGCGATGGGCGGCCTCCAGCCATCTTTTGTGCAGGGAACGGGCAGTATCATGTATTGGAAAGACGGGCGCGAGGTTTTCGACAACGTGGCGGCCATTTACCAGTATCCGAACGGGGTGCACATGACCTTCGAATCCATCATTTCCAACAAGCACTTCGGGATGGGGGAACAGATACTCGGCAGCGAAGGCACCATCGACCTCGTCCGGGGCGTTATGTACAATGAATCTCTGGAACGCCGCACCGTATTGCGACAGTTGTTGGAGCAGATAGAGCAGGGTGTCCTGTCGAGCAGTGCCTTTGCAGGCACTTCGTGGGCCAGCGAGGCGGCATCCACCAGCAAGGGTATCCGCTTTGCTGATAATGTGAGGGTGAATGATGGTTCCAGCACCGTTGGCGCGGCCGGTGACGGCTCTGTGGAACTTATCCATGCTTTCTGCCTGGCCGTGATTTCAGGAGTCCAGCCGGAAAAGATGGTAGAAGAAGCCTATTGGTCCACCCTCCTGGCTCTCCTTGGCGACCGTGCCACACGCGAAGGGGGCCGTATAGATATCCCTGATTATGCGGGAAGCGTTGCTCAAATACATTGAAGAAAAGGTGATACCCCGTTATGCGTCATTCGACCTGGCGCATAGGGAAGATCATGCCCGTTCAGTGATCGAACGTGCCATGGCGATGGGCCGGGGTTACGATATCGATGAGGAGATGCTGCTGACGGCAGCGGCCTGTCATGATCTGGGGCTGGCTATCGACAGGAAGACGCATCATCTGGAAAGCGGACGGATTATCCGGGAAGACATACGCTTGAAAGAATGGTTCAGCCCGGAGCAGATAGAAGTCATCGCCCAGGCCGCGGAAGACCATCGCGCCTCAGCCACGACCCCTCCTAGAAGCATATATGGCAGGCTGGTGGCAGAGGCAGACCGTCTGATAGTGCCCGAGACTATCATCCGCCGCACTGTCCAATTCGGCTTATCGAACTATCCTGAGTTGGACAAGGAAGGGCATTGGCAGAGGACTTTGGAGCATCTTAACGAAAAATATGCGGAGGGGGGGTATCTTCATCTTCTGATTCCCGGTTCACCGAATGAGGCTCCGCTTGCCGAGTTGCGTGCCATAATAAAGGATAAAGAACGGCTTCGCCGTATATTTGAATCTATATTTGAGTCATATGAAAATTAAATTATTTGCGCTCACTGCGCTATTTTTCTCCCTGAGCCTTATGGCCCAGAACAACAATGCCGACAGTATTATTGGTATTTATCAAAACGGAAGCGGCAAGGATGCATATAAAGTGCAGATCAGTAAAAAGGCCGACGGTTCTTTCAAAGGTGCCGTTTGCTGGATGGCTGAAGTAAAAGATGCGAATGGCAAGATGAAGACCGATGTGAAAAATCCGGACAAGGCCCTGCGCAATGTCCCCCTGGACAAGGTAGTCATCTTCGACGGGCTGAAATATGATCCTGTCAAGAAGCAGTGGAGCGATGCAAAGATATATGATCCCGACCGTGGAATCCGTGTCAAGATGACAGCGAAGTTCGAAGGTGCAAAGACGCTTGTGGTGCGCGGCACCGTCCTGGGAATAGGCGAAAGCGTATCCTGGACCAAGGAATAGCAATCTAGAGGCTGTTGAGGGGGCTCATACATTTCTCGATTCGATGCCAACGAATCAGATTTCAACAAACCAACATGGAATTGACGGTTCTCGTGCGTAAAACAGCCCTTTTCACGCACGACACTGCCTTGAAACAGGTTCTCGTGCGTAAAACAGCCCTTTTCACGCACGACACAAAGGGAGCGGTACAATCGGATAGTCACAGGGGAAGTCTGAGGCAGGCTGCCAGATACTAACTGACATGATGAATCCTATTTTTACTATCCCTGGAAAAAACTACTCTTTTGTGAAATACAATTGACCGCAATAAGAACACCCAAACTTTGGATTGGGAATGTATGTTTCTTCGCCATTCTCATCCACTTCAATCCAACCGGGCATGCACCCTCCTAATAGCAACTCACCTCTTTTTGCCTTTTTGTATCCTATGTCAGTAGGAAGACCATATAAAATCGGGACAATCTTATGTCCACAAATTCTACATTTATAAGAATCCTTGTCTAGTTCAATAGGCTCTGCACTATAATTAGGTAAACGATGAACCCATACCTCCTTGGTCGTAGCACAAGAGATGCACAATAGAAGTATCAACGAGAAATAAATACTTTTCATATGAATTGCCTATCCCAGCTTTTGATCACCCGGAAATGGTAACTCCTCAGGTGATTTGATATGGTCGATGGCTTTCTCGCGAGAGACGACACTACGACCAAGTAGCTTCTCGACTTCTTTACGGGCCGATTTGGCCACTTCAGCACCTTCCTTGGCAACACCGGCGTTTTCCGAAAGTCCATCCGGATTGCGCTGCTTGCTGAGTTCTGTCGCCGTTTCTTCCGCAAGAGCATTCAGAAGCAGCTCCATATTGGTCATATTGTCTCGCAGGTTCTCCTTAGTCAGGCCTTTGTATTTCTTATATTCACGTGTGGTCAAACCACTCCATGTCTTAGACATAAGGTCGGTCAGGAAGGCAAAATCCACTTCTTGTGTTACTCCACCTCTCTTCCATTCATCTGTGAGACCTTTGCGAATCTCAATAGTCTTGATTCGTTGGTTAATCCATGCCTCCGAATACCCCAGACGACGATAATCAGCAATGGCCTGGTCAATACTGCGTTCTGGATCTATGGCCTGATTAATCCGCTCCGCTGCAACCTGAGCTATCCATACTTTTATTGGCTCTGCTTTCTTGGATGGAATGGATTCAATAACACGAAACATGGTTGCCATATCTGCCACATCAGTGAATCTTGGCTTTCCATCCTCTGCAATTAATTTCAACCGGTTACATTTTGTAACCACTTCACTTCCTTCTTTTGAAAGTCTGTTTTTCAACACTTTCCAATAGTTTCTTGCACGCTCGTGGGTGGGTTGATCGGTTAAGACCCCGCAAACATCCACAATTGAGAAAAACCATTCTTGTTTCTCCTCATCCCAAGTTGTCCGTACTTTCTTGTTCTCAAACAACTGTATTTTTTCAATATCAGACATGGTCTCAACGATTTCTACAAATATAGCTAAAATGCACAGCAGAAGCAAATAGATTTTAACAATAAAGCCCGTTTCAAAACGGGCTTTTAGAGATGATAACTATTTGATATTCAAATCAGTATTCCTCTTCGTTAAATACAGAGTGTAATAGAGATTCTTGCCCTTATTATCAAGCAATTACAAATGTGTTCAAAATCTTAGGATAGTAAACAGGGTAGCCTGAAGTATGCGGAGATGCCATCAAGTGACACCAAATCAAAATTATTACTATCCAGGACAATTCGAC